>JAYVXL010000309.1:0-1967 GCA_043785185.1 Myxococcales bacterium | reverse complement strand
GAGGTGCGCGACGTGAAGCACGTTGGTGTCCCACTTGACCATGACCTCGATGGCCGACACATGCGTGAGCTCGACCTCCTCGGCGTGCAGCGCGGGGCCGCTCTTGATCATCGCGTAGCCGCTCGTCTCGTCCGTCTGCTCGACGGCGAGCGCCGGCGACGGCGCGACCTGCGCCATCGGCGCGAGGAACGGGTTGCCCTGCGCGAGCGGCGCGAAGAGCGGCGCGGGCGCGGCGGGCGGCATGAAGAGCGGCGCAGGCGCGGCGAACGTCGCCTGCGTGACGTCCACGTCCACCGCCTCGCCGACCTGCTCGAGCTCCACCGTCACGGTGCCGACTTGGATTCGGTCGCCGACCTGGATCTGGCACTTGTTGATGCGCTTGCCGTTCACGAGCGTCCCCGGCTCGTTGCCGAGATCGATCAGCGTGAGGACGCCGTCGCTCACCTCGAGGACCGCGTGCATGCGCGACGCGAGCTCGCAGTCCACGCGGAGGTGGCTCTTCGGGTCCTTGCCGATCTTGACGATGTCCTGGCGAACCGTCTCGCGGCGGGTGCCCGCGCCGTGCGAACTGGAAGTGATGCGAAACGTCAGCGCCTGCTTGCTCATTTGGCTGTGTCCGTCCTCTCGTGACTTAGGACAGAGGCGCCGAGGAATAGTTCCGCGGAAAGTCGCGCGCGCCCTCGCAGGCGCGAAAATCACGGGGTTTTCGGGCGTCCGACGCGACCGCCCCGCGACCGCCCGCGCCTACACGCGGCTACTTGCGGCCGAAGAAGGCCCGCACCGACGGCTCCTGCGCCTTGCGGAGGCGCGCGCAGATCCGGATGCTCTCGACCACCGAAGCGACCTCGCGCGGCCCGCCGTCGAAGGTCTTGGCGCGCGGCTCGAAGAACGCCTGCACCTGGTCGGCGTGGGCGTCGTCGCAGAAGCCGCCCGGCACGTTCACGAGCTGCGCGGCGAGGAAGGGCACGTCTTTGATGCGCGCGGCGACGGCGTCGTAGTTCTTCTCTAGCCACTGCCACGCCGCCTCGCGCGAGTCCGGATCGCCCGCCTGCGACCAGAGCGGCAACAGCACTTCGGTTCCGCGGAGCCCCTTGTCGAGCGCGAGGCCGCGCACCTGCTCGGCGACCTCCGGGGCCCGGATGCCCGCGGCCGCGGTCAAGAAGCGACGGCGCTCGGTCGCGTTCTCGCTCTTGCCGAGCGCGGCGCGGAGCGTGGCGAGCGTCTTGGCGTCACCGCCCTCGCTCGCGACGAGGAGCGCCAGCGTCGCCAGATCGGGGGCGACCGCCTGGCGGTGGACTTCGCCGTCCGCGGTGAGGTACGCGCGGCCGCGCTTGGCGAGCTCGGCGCGCGCGGCGGGGTCGCGACCGACGTCGATGAGACCGTGGAGGACATCGCGGCGGAGCGCGCCGCGGGTGGCGGGCTCGCCGGCCTTCGGCGCGTAGCCAAGATCACGCGCGACGGGCGCAAGCAGCCGCTGCGTGAACGCCTCGACCTTCGCGCGCGCCGGATCGCCCGTGAGCCACTCGCGCGCCGTCGCGAGGAAGGCGGTGGGCGCGCCCGCCACCTCGGCGTTCGGGTCGGTGGCGAGCGGGCTCGCCGCCTCGAGCACGTCGGCGAAGGGCAGCGTCGCGCGGCTCCACGCCGCTTGCAGCCCGTCGGCGAACGCCATGCGCTCGCGCGTGCCCATGTCCTTCAAGGCCTCCTTGCGAAGCTTCGCGAGGTCGGCCGGCGCGAGCGCGAAGCGGTAGTAGCCGCCCGCGCGCGCGTTGGGCATGACCCACTCCGGGCACGCCGCGCCCTCGAGCGGCACGTCCGTCTCGGGCGCGGTCAAGAGCGCGCACGCCTCGCGCGCGGGCGCGCCCTTCACCGCGTAGCGCGCGCAGAACGGGATTTGCCACGCGGCCGACGCGGCGGCCGTGGACCCGAGCGGGAGGAAGCGCGACTGCTTCACGTGCACGCGCGGCGCG
>JAYVXL010000308.1:0-6656 GCA_043785185.1 Myxococcales bacterium | reverse complement strand
CCGCGTGTCAGGCGGCCTTCGGCGGCAAGCTGTCCCGCTCGGGACGCGCGTGCTCGGGGAGGCTGACGAAGAAGAGCGTCTTTTGATCCTGGCGCGCGACGCGGAAGACGCCTCCTTGCGACTCGACGACGCCACGGCAAATCGCGAGATTGTCCGCGCTCCCGACCTCGCTCACCACGGAGCTCTCGGGCGCGTCGAAGAGGATCGACAGCTCCACGCCGCCTTCTTTCGCGCAGCAGTGAATGCGGAGCTCGCGCGCGGTCTCGGGCTCGCCGGCGGCGTCGGACGACGACATCGCGCGGCACGCGTGGAGGATCAGCCCGAGCAGCACCTGCAGGACGCTCACGGCGCTCGCCCACGCCTGCGGGCTCCCCTCGCACTGCACGACGACGCGCGCGTGGCGGCGCAGCTCGGTGCGCGCGATCGCCGTCGCGTGCGCGATGGCGAGCTTGAGGTCGACGTACCGGTGCGGCTCCACGTCGGCGCTGGCGAACGCGCGCAGGGTGGCGACGAGCGCGTCGATGCGGAGCGCACCTTCGAGCGCGTCGGCGATGCTCTGCTCGGCCTCGGCGACGTCCGACGCAGGGGCGCGACCGCTCACGAGGCTCGGCAGCTGCTCGAGGAGGAAGCGCAGGTTCGTGAGCACGTAGGAGAGGGGGTTCGCGAGCTCGTGGGCGACTCCGCCGCACAATGTGCCGAGGGCGGCGATTCGGGCCTGCTCGAGGAGCTCGTCGCGATCGCTCGTCCCCATGGAGAGCACGTACGGCCAGCGCCGAGGGCTCTTTAGCGAAAATGTGCGACACTCGACCGGATGAGCCGTCGGGGAGTCGCGTTGGGGGCCCTGGGTTTAGGCGCGGCGCTCGCGCTCGCCTTCTTCGCGCCGGCGCGCGACGGGGCCGCGGGCGCCCCGGCGCCGGGCGCGGCGGGACCGGTGGCGCTGGTCGCGACGCCGGCGCGCGAGGACGCGACCGCGAGCGAGGTGCGGGTGGTGCAGGCCGGCGCGGGCGGAGCGCCGGCGCGCGAGGTGCTTCGCGTCGCGATCGCGCACGCGCGCGGCGCGGTCCTGCGCGGCGACGTGTTGGCGAGCGGCGCCGTCGTCGTCGTCGCCGACGAGGCGGGCGCGCCCGATCCCGATTGGGGCGCGGCGCTCCACCGCGTCGACGCGCGCGGCGCGCGCGTGCTCGCGCGCGGCGTCTACCACGCGAGCCGCCCGCTCGCGTCGACGGACGGGCGCGTCTACGTCGAGCGCGGCACGTCGGGCCGATGGCCGACGCCGGAGGAGGCGCGCGCGGGGCGCCTGCGCACCGACGCGCTGACCCTCGACGCGATCGATCCGGAGACCGCCGACGCGCGCACCGTCACGACGTGGACGGGCTACACGCTGCACCTCGCAGGCGAGCTCGGCGGCGAGCTCGTCGTCTACCGCGTCGCGCCGGAGGGCGCGGAGCTCGCGGTCGTCGATCGCGCCTCGGGCCTCACGCGCGTCGTCACGCCGCTCTTGCCGTTTGCCCGGGATTTCTCGATGGATCGCGCGCGCGGCGCGGTGGTGATGAGCAACCGCGACGCGGCGGACAGCCGGCTCTGGACGGTCGAGCGCGTCGACCTCCGCACCGGCGCGCGCGAGCGACTGTACGAGCAACGTGACGAGGCGCCGGTCCCTTGGCTCACGCACGACGGCGACGTGCGCTGGTCGCGGAGCGCGGCGGCGGCGTCCCCCGACGCGCCCTTCGTCGCGCGCCTGGCCGGGCCGGACGAGCGCGTCGCGCCGCTCGCCGGAGCGCTGCGATGAGCCCTCGCCTGCATGTTCGGCTCGCGTCTCTCGCCTCTCTCGCGACGCTCGCGGGCGCGCTCGCGGCAGCGGCGCCCGCGCGCGCGTTCTGCCCGAGCTACACGCCGGCCGGCACCGCGGGCGGCCAAAACTGCGGCGTGAACCCCGCGCCCGGCGTCAACCCGACCGTCAGCGCGTGGCACGGCATCTTCGCGACCGCCGCCGGCGGCAAGGCCGCGTGGGGCGCGGGCGGCCCCGACATCCCGACGATGGCCGCGGGCTGCGGCAAGCCCAAGCCGCGCGCGCAGGTCCCCGCGCATTTCCCCTGCCACGTGCTCATGGCGATCGCGATGCAGGAGAGCGGGTGGCAGCAGTTCTGCGTGCCCGACTCACCGGCCAGCGAGGTCGGCAAGCCCGAGCGCACC
Source organism: Myxococcales bacterium (assembly GCA_043785185.1). Taxonomy (GTDB): domain Bacteria; phylum Myxococcota_A; class Polyangia; order Polyangiales; family Polyangiaceae; genus JANYHK01. Next base: position 4,463 of record JAYVXL010000308.1, on the reverse strand, counting down.
ATCGTGGCGTTCGACTGCGGCTACGGCATCGGCCAGGTGACGACCGGGATGCACGTCGGCGAGACGCCGGCCTACGACCGCGCGAAGGTCGCCGCGGACCCGCTCTACAACCTGGCGACGGGAACGCTCATCCTCCGCGACAAATGGGCCGCCGCGGGCTGCGTGGGCGACAGCGATCCCGACGTCGTCGAGGACTGGTACACGGCGATCTGGGCGTACAACGGCCTCGCGTACTCGAACAACCCCAACAACCCCAACCTCACCGCCGGGCGCGGGCCGTACGATCCGAAGAAGGGCGGCGCGTACACGTACCAAGAGCGCGTCTTCGGCTGGATGGAGCACCCGCCCGACGCGGCGCGCTGGGACGTGCTCGCCCCGGCGTATCCGAACCGCGGCGACGTCGGCATGTCCGGCTCGCCGCCCGCGCTGCCGGCGCCGTCGTGCGCGTCGCCGACGAGCTGCGCGCAGACGCGGCCGACGCACGCGTCGACGTGTCCGGGCGCGCCGGCAGGCGACGCAGGCCCGGGCGCGGGCGACGGAGGGGGAACACCGCCGCCGCCGCCACCGGGCGACAGCGGCAGCGCGGGGCCCGGCGTCGACGGCGGAGGGAGCGCCCCGGCCGCGCAGCCCGCGGCGAGCTCCGGCGGAGGCGGGTGCGGGTGCCGCACGACGGGCGCGCGCGGCGGTTCGCTCCCGCTCGCGGCGCTCGCGGCGCTCGCGGCGCTCGCGTTGGCCGTCGCCGCGCGCGTTCGGCGCCGCCGTCGCTGAGGCGCCGCCCGCCGCTCGCGCGGCGCCGCCGAAGCCACAAAAGGCGTCCGCCCGACCCCGCGCGACCCAAGAAGGGTCGCGGCGAGACCGGGCGGCGTCACGCGCGGGGCGCGGTCAGTTCGCGGGCGCCGAGCCCTCGATGTGGAACTCCACGCGCCGGTTGTTGGTGCGGCCTTCCGGCGTCGTGTTGACGTCGATGGGCTTCTCTTGGCCGAAGCCCGCCGAGGTGAGCACTTCCTTCGCGACGCCATGGCCCGTGAGCCACTTGACGACGCTGGCGGCGCGCCCCTCGCTGAGCTTCTTGTTGAATGCGGCGTTGCCCACGTTGTCCGTGTGGCCCTCGACGCGGATCTTCTTGATCTCCGGGTGCGCCTTGAGGACCGAGACGACGGCGGTGAGCACCTCGTCGCTCGCCTTGCCCTCGATCTGCGCGCTGCCGAACTTGAACTTCACCTGGTCGGTGATCTTGATCTGACCCGCTTGCACGAACGCCTTCGGGCAGCCGTTCTTCTTCGGGTCCGGGTCGGCCTTGCCGGGCTCGTCCGGGCAGGCGTCCACGTCGTTCGGGATGCCGTCCTTGTCGCGATCCGGATCGGGCGGGCAGCCGTTCGTCTTCGGGTCGTCCGTCTTGACGCCCTTCACGTCCGGGCACGCGTCGACCTTGTCCGGGATGCCGTCGCCGTCCTTGTCCGGGCAGCCGTTGGTCGCCGGGTCGTCGGTCTTGATGCCGGCGTCGTCGGGGCACGCGTCGTCCTTGTCGAGGATGCCGTCGCCGTCCTTGTCGGTCGGGGTCGGCACCGGGCAGCCGTTCTTCGCCGGGTCGTCCGACCTCACGCCGGGCGTCCGCGGGCACGCGTCGACGTCGTCCGGGATGCCGTCGCCGTCGAGGTCGGCGACCGCGGCCACCGGCGGGTGGTAGGCGGGCGTCCACTCGATCGAGCCGAGGATGCGGAGGTCCGGCGAGCCGTACGCCTTCGAGAGGCCGGGGCCGGCGCCGGCGCCGAAGCGCCAGTCCTCGCCCACCGTGTAGTGGTAGCCGAGCAAGATCTCGAGCGGCGTTTGGTTGGCCGGCTTCGAGCTGATGAGCGTGCTGCCGTAAATCTCGGGGCCGATGACGAGCTTCTTGTCCGCGAGGCGAACGCCCGCGGCGGCGCCCCAGATGAACTCGTCGCCGATCGGCTGGCCGGCGAACGTCGTGTGGCTCTCGTGGAAGAGGAAGCCGACGCGCGCCGAGTAGACGAACATGCCGAGGTCGCCGGCGGCGCTGAGGTGCACTTGGCCGCGCGCGCGATCATCGCCAGTGTAGAGGTTCGCCGCGCCCGAGGGCAGGAAGACCTGGCCGCCGAGCGCCGTCGTGAACGCGTCACCGTAGGTGCCGAGGAGACGAATGTCCGCGCCGATGCGGATGTCGCCGAGGGCCGCCTTCTTCGGAGCCGCGTAGCTCTCCCCGAACGCCGTCCCGCTCTGCCCGTTCTGCGACAGGAGCAGCGGCACGTTGACGCCCATGCGGAAGCGATCGCCCAGCACCGCGCTCGCGCCGAGGTGCGTGAAGAACTGATGCTTCAGCAGTGTGAGGTGCGTGCCGTCCGGCCCCTCCTGGGGGATCGCCAGCGGCTTGAGCGCCAGCTCGCCGACGACACCGACCGCGAGCCGGTTGGTGCCGCGGAGGTCGAGAGAGTCGAGCGCGAACCACTCGCTCCCGCGCTCCGACGGGTTGAACCTATCGACCGCGAACCCGGGCGTGCTCTGAGCAGACGCCGCAGTGGCCGCAGTCACAGTGGCCGCGAACGCAAGGCTGGTGAAGAGTTGCCGACGCATGGGGAACCTCAACGTTGCCGCTGGATCGCGGCGGGAAGGAACAACGGAAAGACCAGGCAGCTTTCAGCTTCGAGGTGCAGGCCTTGCAGCGGGTGGCCTTCACCTCGAAAATCTTCGATGAAAGGCAACGTCGCTTCAGTAGAGGGCTGGAAAGGCAGAGCCACTAACACGGGTGGGTGCGCGCGGCAATCTGACCTACAGGACCCCCGCGCGGCGCGCCGCGGCTGCTACGCTCCGTGTGTGTTGCGCCGTGTGTCCCGCCGCTGCGGCCGCCCGCTCGTCACGCTCCTCGGCGTGAGCCTCGCGACGGCGGCGTTGGGCGGCTGCGGGCGGCCCGGCGCGCGGACGGGCGTGACGGGCAACGTCGCCCTGCGCGCAGCGGGCGTCGGCGCCGCCACCGACCCCACCGTCCGCGGCGCGCGCCTCCTGCCCGAGGTCGTTCGCGAGGACCGCGCGCTCGGCGTCGAGCCCGGCGGCGGCCTTCGCGCGATCGCGGCGGGCCTTCGCGTCGTCAGCATGCCGAGCGGCGCGGTGCTCGCGAGCGAGGAGCGCCTGCCGCAGCCGCCCGCGCAGACGGTGGCGCTGCCGGAGCGACTGGGAGGCGGGTTCCTCTTCGTGCTGGGCGGCGGCAACCTCGGCAGCACGCTCTGGCGCGCCGACCGCTGGCTCGCCGAGGCGCGGCCGATTCACGCGTCGACGACCAGCGTGCAGAGCGTCCTCCTCGGCCTCGACCGCGTGTACCTCCGCGCGAGCAACGGCGCCGTCGCCGCGATGGACGGGCGCACGGGCGCGCGCCTCGATCTCGGGCCGTGGCCGGGCTCGCCCTTCGTCGGGCGGTACGTCGCGGCCGACGGCTGGCGCGCGGTCGCCGTGAACGATCTGCGCGGCGCGGTGGCGACGTTCGACGCCGGCGCGACGTGGCGACCGCTCGCGCTGCCGCTCGACGTAAAGAACGTGCAGCTCCACGGCGACGCGATCGCCGTCGGCGGCTACGACGCCGCGCGCGAAGAGGTCTGGTACGAGGTGCGGCCGGACGGGCAGGTCGGCCGCCTCGGCGCCGCCGCCGCGTCGTCCTCCCCGCCGCCCCCGCCGCAAGGCGGCGGCGAGGAGCCCGCCGAAAAGCCAGGCCCCGACGGCGCGCGGCCGCTCGGCAAGCGCCCGCTCGTCGCGGCGCTCGAGGACGGCTGGCCGCTCGAGGACGGCACCGCGGTCGTCGCGCGCGACGGCGCCCTCGCGCGCGTGCGGCTCGGCGACGGCGCGCTCATCGAGCACGTGCCCGACGCGTTCCGCCAGAGCCCGTCGCGCTGCCACCCGATCGCGCTGCCGACCGACGCGGCGCCCGGCGGGTTCGGCTTCGTCTGCGGCGAGGTGCGCGGCCCGACGGTGCTCTACGCGTACGACGCGCGGCGCGGCGCGCTCTCCGAGCAGTGGCGGTTCGAGCGGCCGCGGGCGATCCTCGGCTTCGGCAACGGCGCCGTCGCCGCGCGCGGCGCCTGCGACCCGTACGCCGAGGAGTCGGGCGCGGCCGCGCCACCGTCGACGGAGCACGGCGAGCGCGCGGCCGGCGAGGCGTACTGCGTGCGCCCGCGCGTCGGCGCGCCCTACTCGCTGCCGGTCACCGGCACGACCCCAGGCGACCGGCTCGTCGTGCTCGCCGACGGCGGCGTCGCGGTCATCTCCGTGCCCCACGGCGACCTCGACGCCGCGCGCCTCACGCTGAAGACCGGCGCGCAGATGCGCACCGTCCCTATCGTCGTGCGCGCGCGGGGGGCGGACCCGGCCGCGCCGCTCGCCGCCGAGGTCGCGCGCGCGCTGCGTCTCGGCGTGTGGCTCGACGGATGGGAGGAGCGCCGCCCGGGCGTCCTCGGCGGATGGGT
>JAYVXL010000307.1:0-6663 GCA_043785185.1 Myxococcales bacterium | reverse complement strand
TGAGCGCGAGGTTCAGGCGATTGACCCACGCGCCGTAGCCTTGATCGATCGTGCGCTCGCCCTCGGACGTGCGCGCGTCGAAGTGCTGCGCGAGCACGCTCGTCTCGGTGACGTCGAGCGTGAGCGGCTCGGCGAGCGGTGACGGCACGTCGACGGCACGCGCCGCCCTCGCGTGCGCGACGACGGAGAGCGCCGCCGCGGCGCGCGCCAGGTGACGCGGGTGAAAAGACAGGTGGAAGGACGCACGCCGACGCATTGCGCGTCCGTCGATGCTATTTCGCGGCGACGCCAGGGTCGAGTGTGTTCGCGACGGCGAGCTCGAGGTCGCCCTCGTCGCCCGGGTTGAAGCCTTCGTGGACGCGGAGGACTTTGCCGCTCCGGTCGATCAGCACCGACAGCGGCGCGGACTTCTTCGGGTCGTAGATGCTCGCGATGCGCGAGTCCTCGTCGAGGATGACCGGGAACGTGAGCCGATTGCGCTTCGCGAAGCTCGGCACGTCCGCGACCGTCTCCGGCCCGTCGACGGACACCGCGAGGACGACGAACCCCGCGCCGCGGTGCTTGTCGTAGAGCGCGCGCAGGTGCGGCATCTCGGCCAAGCACGGCTCGCAGTACGTCGCCCAAAAGTCGATGAGGATGACCTGCTTGCCGAGGAAATCGGTCAGGCGCACCGTCTTGCCGTCGATGTCGCGCGCGGCGAAATCGGCGGCCATCGTGCCGGCGGTCACCGCCGTCGTCTTCCCCGGCCGCGACGTCGTGGCCGGGGCGCTCGGGCCCCCGCAGCCGGCAGCGCTCAAGAGGCCTACGATCAGCGCCGACGTGAGGGCGTGGCGTCGTCTCGTCATATTTTGTTCGTTCACGCGACCTTCATCATCACTTGGAGCCCATCACTTGGAGCCCATCACTTGGTAACCGGGTTCTTGTCGATCCAGTCCAGCCAAGGGTTCACGTCGCCCTCGATGTCGATCTGGCCGGCGGCGTTCGCGGGCGCGGCCGTGGTCGAGCTCAGGATCTCCATCGTGCGGGCGTCGAAGTTGCCGTTCCACGGAATTCCGGCCGACAAAAAGAACGGGCCGAGGTCGCGGTTGCTGGGGTCGAGCACCTGCGTGTAGTTCGTGTGCCAGGTGTTGACCCAGTAATCCAGGTCCGCCTGCGCCGCGGGGCCGTGGTTGTTGTTCTCGGAGAGGGCCGTGAGGTAGACGACCTTCTTCTGCTTCAGCGCGCTGACGAGCGGCGTCAGCGCGAGCGTCTCCTGCTGGCACCAGTAGCACCAGACGCCCGCGACGCTGATGTGGAGCAGCTTGTACTGCTTCATCTCGGGGTCGAAGAAGTCGGCGAGCGAGATCGTCGTGAGGCCTGCGGCCTTGTTGCTGTCGACGTAGCCGAGGAACTTGAAGTTCTTGATCTTGTCGCCGGGCGACTTCGAGGTCACGTCGCCGCGCGCTTTGAAGCCGAGGCCGGTCGTCGGGTAGGGCACGCCGTACGGGTTCGTCTCGGTGCCGGTCGGATCGCCGCCGCCCGCCGCGAGCCCTTGGTTGGTGGGCTTCGAGCTCGAGCATGCGCCCGCCGCGATGACGAGCGAGGACAACGCGACGACTTTCAATGCGTGGGAGCGCTTCATGGCAACAACCTCTTCCCAAGCTCGATGGGACTCGGACACTCGATCGTATCCCGGGGATGCAGCACGTCAAGCGGCCCGCCGCGTCGATCTTGCTGTCGCGTGCGCGGCCGGCGTGGGAGAAGTACGGAGTTCCGGCTCGCCCGTCGGCCGGGCCTCGAAGGGTCGACATGAAGCAGCACATCGCGGCGCTCCTCGCGCCCCTGGTCACGGCGATCGCGCTCCTCGGCAGCGGCGGCTGCTCCTCCAAGACCGCGTGCGAAAACTCGCAGTGCGCCGCGGGCAACGCGTGCATCGCCGACGGCAGCGGCGTCGTCGCGTGCCGCCTCGACTGCTCTCTCAAGGCCGACGGCACAGGCGGGCAGTCGACGTGTCCGTTCAACTACCACTGCGTCGGCGGCAAGCAGGCGTACTGCGCGGCGGACAAGGTCGCGTACGCGAAGACGGGCGGAGGCGTCTGGGGCGCGTCGTGCTCGCCGCAGGGCTCCAAGGCCGGGCTCGATCAAAACGCCGCGTGCGACGCCGCGCAGAATTTTTGGTGCTATGCCACGAGCCCGACGGACGGCGCGGCGTTCTGCACGCAGTACGACTGCACGTCCGACGCCGACTGCCGCGGCGGCTGGTGGTGCGCGGCGGTCAACGCGGCGCCCAACGCGATCCAGGCCGGCCGCCTCGTCGGCGCCGTCCGCAACGTCTGCCTCCCGCGAACGTACTGCGCGCCGTGCGCGAGCGACATCGACTGCAGCTCCGCGGGCGGCGCGCGCGCGCGCTGCGTCGGCGACAGCGCCGGCTCGAAGTACTGCGCGCCGGAGTGCAACGGCGACTCGCAGTGCAACCAGGAGGCGAGCTGCGCCGCGAGCGCGGACGCGCCGGGCGTGAGCGTTTGCACGCCGAACGCAGGCGTGTGCGTCGGCGACGGAACCTTCTGCGCCCCGTGCCGTTCCGACAGCGACTGCGTGGCCGGTGGCGCGTGCGTGTCGAGCCCGTACTCGACCGAGCACTTCTGCGCGGTGCCGAGCGGCGCGCCGTGCACGTACACCGACGGCGCGTCGGGTAGCTGCAAGCTCAACGCCCAGTGCCCGAAGAACGCCATCGGGGGCGGCGGGACGAGCTGCAGCTTCCTCGGCAAAGCGAACACGTGCTCAGCCAAAGACGCGAGCGGCAACGCCGTCGCCGGCAACGCGAACACTTGGCCCAACATCCCGGGCTCGGATTTCTGCTTCGGCGAGGTCAAGCTCTCCAAAGAGTTCGTCCCCGGCTGCTGGACCAAGGCGCGCTAGAAGAGGCGCCGTCGGGGACGCGCCCCCCTCACTCGGACGTCGGCGCCGGCACGGGCGCGGGCCTCGGCCGCGGCGGCGGGCGCGCCGACACGAGCGCGCGCCACATCGAGCGGTCGTCGACCGTCGCGAGCATGAGCCAGTGGCCGGCGGCCACGATCGCCAGCGCGCGGATCGGGACGTCGAGCGTGCCGCGCGACAGGAGCGTGAGGCCGAGCGCCGCGAGCACTGCGACCATCTGACCGCGCATGACGCCGGCGACGAGCGCGAGGAAGATCCCGCAGCACGCGAGGAACGTCGCGACCGCGGAGAGGCCGAAGGGCGGCGGCGTGCCCGGCGCGTCGGCGAGCGCGGTGTGCAGCACGGCCTGCCAGGTGTCGGCGCCGGGGTGAACGCCGCGCGCCGCGCCCCACGTGACGACGAACGCGGCGGCGATGGCGAGGTTCGACAGCACGCGCCCCGCGACGCCGCCGCGGGTCCCGAGCCACGCCGCGGCCGCGAGCTGCCCGATCCCCTCGAGCACGACGCCCGCCGTCGCGATGCCCGACGCGACGTCGTACATGCGCGTGCTCGAGCGATCGCCCGCCGCTCCGGCGAGCTCCCATGCGCCGAGCCGGAACACCGACGCGAGCGCCATCGCCACGAGGACGGCGCCGACCGCGCGGGTGTGCGCCGTCCGCAGCGCCGGCCACGCGCACGTCATCGCGACGGCGGACGACGCGATCGCCAGGAAGATCGCCGCCACCGGGTGGAGCTTGTCGCGCATCGCCGGCGCCGCGAGCGCGAGCACGAGGCCGGACGCGCCGACGGCGATCACACGCGGGGCGAGCGCAAGTCGAGGCGCGCGCGCGAGCTCGTACGAGCCCATCAGCAGGAGGGCCATCAGGAGCGATGCCGCCGCGTAGGCGAAGACGTCCGCGCCCTGCTGCCACGCCTCGACGACGCGGCCCGTCGCGTTGCCCGGAATGCCCGGCGCGACGAGCACGCCGAGGAGGCTCGCCACGCAGACGATGAGCGTCGTCGACCGCAGGAGCCACGCGGCGCGCAGCGTCGGCGACGACGGGGCCTCGGCCTGCGGCTCGGGCTGCGCGCCTACCTCGAGCGCGCTCGCGGCCGGCTCGCGCGCGTCCGGCGGCGTCGGGGCCTCGTGTGCGCGGGCCTCGGGCTCGCTCTCGGGGGTCGCGCTCTCCGCCATGGGAGCGGCGAATCTACCACGAAGGCGGCGCGCGCCGCGCGCGCTCGGTCGCGACGACCGCCCCGTGACGGGGCCTCAGGTCGGCGTGCCGGCCCGCCGCACGGCGCGCGGCTCGGGGAGAAGCCTCCCCTCGCGCACCTCGTTGATGTTCACCGGCGGGGGAGCGCCCGGCTCGTGCGTCGGCGGCTTGGGCGTGCCCGGCGTCGTGGGCGGGTCGGTGTTCTTCGGCGGCGTCGTGAGGAGGAAAGGCCGCGCGTTCATCGTCGAGCACGCGAACACCTCGTCGCGGTGGAACTCCCAGTGCAGGTACACGTTCCCGTCCGGCGACACGATCGCGCCCGGCGCCGGCCCGAACGGCTGCGCGCGGTTCACCGAGTCGAGCGCCGCGATGTCGAAGGCGGTGATGCCGCTCGTCCTGATGATGCCCATCTTCACGAGGTGACCGTCCTTGGTCACGATGATCTCGAGGCGGGTCATCACCTTCGGATCGTTCATCGGGTGCGACTTGGGCAGCGTGTCGAGCGAGCCCAGGAAGTTGTCCGCGAAGATCGGGTGGATGCGGTTGTGCATCCCGTTCAGGTACGACGCGAACGGGACGGCGGCGGTGTTGAGCGCCGTCTGGTTGCCGGGCTTCACGCTCGACACGTAGTTCTCGATCGCGCTGCGCCAACGCTCGAAGTTCGAGGCCGTCCACGCGCCGCGGTGCTCGCTGCGCCGACGCTCGCCGTCGGCCTCGCGCTCCTTGCGCAGCTGGTCAGCGCCGACGACGGCGACGACGCCGTTGTGCGAGAGGTTCAGGTTCACCTGCCCCGGGCCTGGCTGGCCGCCGAGCCCGAGCAGCTGCGCCGCCCCGGTGCGCGCGGCGTCCGGCTTGTTCGGCGACCCGCCGGCGCCCTGATCGGCCGCCGCCCCCGAGCCCCCCGACGGACGCACCGGGTTGAACGACCACCCGCCGTTCGGCGTCTGGTTCACGTCCGGCGACGCGGGCGACGCGCCTCCCGGCGCGAGCTGCGGCGCCAGCGTCGGCGTGGGCTGCTGCGCCGTGCGCCCGTCCCCGCCGACCTTCGGCGGCTCGGGGGCCTTCGGCGCGAGGATCGCGACCTGCTGCGGGTTCTTGAGCGGCGTCGGATCGCGCTGGACCTCGAACTCCGTCCCCTTCTCGCCGGGCGCGCGGTTCTTCTCGCCGTCGTGCTCCTCGCTCTCGGCGATCTTCGTCCGCTCGCTGTCGCCGACTTTGTCCTGCGGGCCTGCGTGGTTGCCGCCCGGCGTGGGGTTCGGATCGTCCTTGTCGTGGGACGTCAGCGTCGCGACCGTCTCCTTGTCGACGTGGTTCGCCTCGTCGCCGATGAACCGCGCGTTCGGGTTGTCCGCCTGGTTGGGCTGCGTGTGCTGACGGACGGCGATGCGCTTGTCGGCGAGCGGCGCCGCGAGATCCTGCGGCTTCGGCGGCTCGGCCTTCAAGACGAGCGTCTTGGGCTCGGGCTTCTTCGGCTCTTCCTTCTTCGGCTTGTCCTTTTCGGTCGGCGGCGGCGTGGGCGGCGGCTTCGGGGCCGCGGTGGGCTTGGGCGGCGGCGGGGGAGGCGGGGGCTCCGCCTCTTTCTCGGCGGGGCCGTTGTCCGCGAGGGCCAGATCGAACACCTGCTCGCTCGCGCGCACGCGCTCGCGCACGTTGCGGCCGAGCACCGCCATGAAGCTCTTGTCCTCATGGATCTGCGCGACCACCCCTCCCCCTTCGGCAAAGGCGTAGTGCGTACAGACGGCCGCGCAGATCCAGAGGATCAGCGGCGTGTTTGTCTCTCGCGCCATTTGCCGAATTGCACCTTGAGGAGTTTTCTAACGCCGAAGCTAGAGGCTACATCGCAAAGGCAGACCCCGCCATACGCGGCCCGCTCAACGACAACGTGCGACCGAGGAGAGCAGGCGCAAGGGGCGCGCCGCGCTTCCTCAGCGGAGCCATGGCACGGCGGCGGCCCGCGAGGCGCCCGCCGTCAGTCGCCGTCCAGTTCGGGGCGCGCGGCGTGGTGGTCGCCGGCGGTGATCTGAATCGCCTGCAAATCCCGGTCGGCGGAGAGCTCGCTCCACAGCCCCCAGGCCTTCACCGTGCGCTCCAAGTAGACGACGCGCTCGGCGCATCGGGCGATGGCCTGGAGGTTGTGGGTGACGAGAATGGCGGTCAGCGTCTCCGACGCGCTGATTTCGGCCATCAAGTCGATGATGGCGGCGCGTCCGGCGACGTCCACCCCGGCCGTCGGCTCGTCCAGCACGAGCAGCTCGGGCCGCGTGACGAGCGCGCGGGCCAGAAAGACGCGCTGCGTCTCACCGCCTGACAAGTCGCGCATTTGCGCGTCCGCGAGGGCGGCGGCGCCGGTGCGCGTCAGCTCGGCCATGGCCAGGGCGCGCTCGCCCGGCGTGATGCGCAGCGGCCATCGGCCGCGCAAATTCGCCACGACGACCTCGAGCGGGGAGGCCGGAAAGTCCCGGTCGAAGCTCTTCCTCTGGGGCACGTAACCCACCTTCGAGCGCGCCTTGTCGGGGGCCAGCCCACATATCGCGATCGACCCGGCCGACGGTGG
>JAYVXL010000306.1:0-1972 GCA_043785185.1 Myxococcales bacterium | reverse complement strand
CCGCCCGCGCCCACGCCTCGAGGAGCGCGAGCTCCGCGGGCCCGAGGCGCGGATCGTCTTTGTACGGGAGCGGAGGCGCGCAACTCGGCGTCGCGCGCGCGCGCCACGGCGGCATCTCGCCCGTCGCCGTCGCCGTCGCGATCGCCGCCGCGTAGGGGCGCGCGTCCTCGTAGGTCACGAGGGGGAACGGCGCGATGCCGCCGGTCACGTGGCACGCCTGGCAGCGGGCCGCGAGCAGCGGCGCGACGTCCGCGTGGAAGGTCGGCCCGCCGCGGTCGGCCACGCCGCTCGTGTCGCCGTGCGACGCGCACGCCGCCGCCGCCGCCGCGAGCAGCAGGCGCGCACCGAGGACGACTCCACGCCGCATGGCGCCGTATAGCACGCGCCCGCGGCGGCGCCGTGACGCTCCACGTCCTCGCCACGGCCTCCGGCCGCGACGCCGAGCGGCAAGGTTACCCGCGCCAGGGTGTGGCCGCGCGGCGTGTCTGCTCGCCCACGCGCGCGCCGCTTCGCGCCGCGATTTGTCGAGAATTTCGCGCGCGCGGCGCTGGTCGGCGGATTGCTCTTGAGGAGGGCATGCCGTCCTCGCCGTCCTCTCCGCGCACGTTTCGTCGCTCCTGGGTCGCCGCCGCTCTCCTAGGCCTCCCCCTCGCCGGCCTCACGGGCCTCAGCGCATGCACGCACGCCGAGACGCCCGCCGACGCGGTCGCCCACCTGCCGGCGCGCGAGGCCGCGCCGCCCGCCGCCGCCGCGACCGAGACCGGGGCGCTCCCCGACGGGCCGCGCGCGTGGGTCGAAGAGGTCCGTCACGTCGCCCATGGCGCCGCCGACGTCGACGTCCGCTACTACCGCGTGCACCTCCCGAGCGCGGCCGCGAGCGAGGCGCTCTCGACGCACCTCCACGACTGGGCGATGGCGAGCGTCGCCTCGATGGAGCGCGACGCCGAAGACGCCGCCTCGGAGAGCGATCTGCCGCCGGAGATGCCGCGCTTCGGCCTCACCATTCGCTGCACGCCGCACGTCGTCTCGCCCGAGCTCGTCAGCCTGCGCTGCGACGTCGCCGGCAGCTACGGCGGCGCGCACCCGAACCTCGTCGTCGAGACGTTCAACTTCGCGATCGACGGCGACACCGTTCGCGCCGTCGGCCTCGATGATCTGTTCCTCGACCCGAAGGCCGGCCGCGCCGCGCTCGGCGAGGTGTGCCTCGCGAAGCTGACCGCCCAGGACGCGGCGCTGTGGGTCACCGAGGGCAACGTCACCGATCTGCACGAGATGGTCGACACGTTCCACCTCGAGCGCGGCAAGCTCGTCGTCACGTTCGCGCCTTACGAAGTCGGCCCGTTCGCGGAGGGGCCGCACGTCGTCGAGGTGCCCGCGGCCCTGCTGCGCGGCCTCCGTCCGGGGTGGGCGCGCCGGCTCGAAGCCATCCCCTGAAGACGCCGCCGACCGCCCGCCCGCGGCGCGAACGAGACGGCAGGACAGACGGAAAGAACCGTGTTACGCCACCGCGCGTGGCCGCCGAAATCCAGTCCAACACGTTCGTGACGCTCGACTACACCCTCAAGGACGACAAGGGGGAGACGCTCGACGAAAGTCAGGCAGAAGGCGGCGAGCCCATCAAGTACGTGCACGGCTACGGCATGCTCGTGCCGGGGCTCGAGGCCGGCCTCGTGGGCCTGAAGAAGGGCGACAAGAAAGAGATCGTCGTCACCGCCGAGGCGGGCTTCGGCGATCGCGACGAGGATCTCCTCCTCGAGATCGATCGCAGCGAGTTCCCGGATCCCGAGAAGGTGACGGCGGGTGACGAGTTCGTCGCCGAGTCGCCGGACGGCGACGAGGTCGTGATGCGCGTCGTCGAGATCCGCAAGGACGCGGTCGTCGTCGACGCGAACCACCCGCTCGCCGGCCAAACCCTCCACTACTCGGTTCGCGTGGTCGAAGTGCGCGAGGCGACGGAAGAGGAGATCGAGAC
>JAYVXL010000305.1:0-6668 GCA_043785185.1 Myxococcales bacterium | reverse complement strand
CATGAAGCGGATGCAGCGCGTGCACATGACGCAGCGCTCGGCGTCGTAGACGATGGTCGGCCCGAAGACGACGGCCTTCGGCTTGTGCACCGGCTCGTCGCGCATGCGCTTGGGCGTCCTCTGGTGCTCGAGCCAGTAGTCTTGGAGCTTGCACTCGCCGGACTGATCGCAGATCGGGCAGTCGACCGGGTGGTTCAAGAGCAGCAGCTCCTGAACCGCCTTGCGCGCGTCGGCCACGTGACCGCTCGTGTCCGAGAGGACCTCCTGGCCGTCGACCGCCGAGTACTGGCAGGCCGGCTGCAGCTTCGGCTTCGGCTGGTATTTGTACTCGCCGGTCTTCGGGTCGAGCTGAAGGATGTCGAGCTGGACCGCGCGCTGGGGGGCCGTCGGCATGATCTCGACGAGGCACATGCGGCAGTTGGCGGGGGCCGAAAGGCCGGGGTGCCAGCAGTAGTGCGGGATCTCCACGCCGGCCTTGCGCGCGGCGGCGATGATCGACTCGCCGGGCTCGAACGGGATGGGTTTTCCATCAAGCTTGAACGAAGGCATCACAAACCTTTCAGTGGTCGCACTCGCCGCCGATCATGTTCAGCGACCCGAACGTCGGGACGATATCGCTGAGCATGTTGCCGGTGATGAGCTTCTGAAGACCCCCGGTGATCGGGAAGCAGGGCGGACGAATGCGGACGCGGTACGGCGTCCCCGAGCCGTCGCTGACGAGGTAGAAGCCGAGCTCGCCGTTGCCGCCCTCGGTGTACGAGTAGACCTCGCCCTTGGGGACCTTGGCGCCCTCCATGATCAGCTTGAAGTGCTGAATCGTGCCCTCGATCGTCGTGTAGACCTCGTGCTTTTCGGGGAGCATGACGCCTGGCGCGTACGCGTTGACGGGGCCGTCGTCCGGCATCCTCGCGAGCACCTGCTCGATGATCCGCTTGCTCTGGCGGAGCTCCTGGAGGCGCACGAGGAAGCGATCCAGGTTGTCGCCCTTCGTGCCGACCGGGACGTCGAACTCGACCTCGTCGTACTTGAGGTACGGGTACACGCGGCGCACGTCGTAGGGGACGCCGCTCGCGCGAAGGCACGGGCCCGTCCACGACAACGCGACCGCGTCGGCGCCGCTGATGGGCGCGACGTTCTCGAGGCGATCGAGGAAGATGCGGTTCTTCAGCAGCATCGACTCTCCCTCTTCGACGAGGGAGATGACTTGGTCGAGCGAGCCTTTGCAGAGCTCCTTGAAGGCGGCGGTGGGCGGCGCGGCCATGCCGCCGATGCGCCCGAACGAGTGCGTGAGGCGCGCGCCGGTCTCCTCCTCGAGGATGTCCCAGATCATGTCGCGCGCCTTGACGAACCATAGAAACGGAGTGAACGCGCCGAGCTCCATCGCCATCGCGCCGGTGCACGTCAAGTGATCGGAGATGCGCGCGAGCTCGCCGAGCGCCATGCGGTACCACTGGCAACGCTCGGGGACCTCGATGCCGCACAGCTTCTCGACCGCGAGCGCGAAGCCCACGTTGTTCAGCATCGGCGACACGTAGTTGAGGCGGTCGGCGTACGGGAAGACCTGCGCCCACGTGCCGCGCTCGCACATTTTCTCGAAGCCGCGGTGCAGATAGCCGATTTGAACGTCGGCCTTCACGATGGTCTCGCCGGAGAGCTCGAGGACGCAGCGGACGGTGCCGTGCATCGCCGGGTGCGCCGGGCCCATGTTCAGGTGCATCGGCTCCGACGGGAGCTCGAGCTCGCCTTCTTCCAGTTCCAGATCGAGCGGCTCCATCAGATCGCTTCCGTCTTGTGCGGGTTCAGTTTCGTGCGCGGCTCTTCGACGTCGCGGTCGTAGTCGTTGCGGTTGAAGCTCATGCCCTCGTCGGCGCCGAACGGTGCCTGCTTCTCGAGCGGCACGCCGGCCTCGTCCTCGGTGCGGTACTCGATGAGCGGCTGCGCCTTCTGCGCGGGGTAGTCCTTGAGGAGCGGGTGGCCGACGAACTCGGGGTAGAGCAGAATCCGGCGCATGTCCGGGTGGCCGCGGAAGGTCACGCCGAACATGTCGTACGTCTCACGCTCGAACCAGTTCGCGCCCGGCCAGATCGACGTCACGCTGTCGACCTCGGCGCGTTCGAGCTCCTCTTCCCCGCCCCCGATGCGCGTCTTCAGGCGCACGCGGTGGCGCTTGCCGATCGAGCAGAGGTGCAGGACCACCTCGATGCGCTCGTTCTGGGGCGCGCGCTCCGGGTAGTCCACGCCGCAGAGATCGACGAGGTAGTCGAAGTCGAGGTCTTTGCGGAGCCACTCGCAGATCGCCTTCCACGACTCGGGGCGGACGACGGCCGTGTCGTCGCCGTGGTCGCTGTGCGTCTCCGTGACGGCGGCGCCGAACTTCTCCCGGAGCTTCTCGAGGACTGCCTTGCTCACGCGCGCTCCTTTACGGCCTTGGCGTCCAGCACCCGATCGTTGAGGACGTTCAAGCGGCGGCCACCCCGAAGAAACTCCGCCGGATCCTCGCGCGGCTTCACGGTGCGCGGGCGCTTGTCACCGGAGGCGATCTTGTCCTGCAGCAGCATGAGGCCGTCGAGCACCGCTTCGGGGCGCGGCGGGCAGCCGGGGACGTAGACGTCGCACTTGATGATTTTGTCGATGCCGGGGACGGTCGTGTAGTTGTCGTAGAAGCCGCCGCAGCTCGCGCAGGTGCCGAACGCGAGGACCCACTTCGGGTCCATCATCTGCTCGTAAATGCGCCGCAAGACCGGCGCCTGGCGCTGGCTGATCGTGCCGACGACCCAGAGCAAATCGCTCTGGCGCGGCGAAAAGCGCGGCGCCTCCGCGCCGAAGCGCGACAGATCGAAGCGCGGGCCGGTGAGCGACATGAACTCCATGCCGCAGCACGCCGTCACGAACGGGTACATGAAGAGCGAGTACTTGCGCGCCCACCCGAGCAGATCATCGAGGCGGGTGGTGGCGAAGCCTTGTTCGCTACCTTCGAGGACGACTTCAGACATGTTCGGTGCTCCAGCTGCCGCGACGGGCGACGGCGACGACGCTCACGACTCCCACTCCAAAGCGCCCTTCTTCCAGACGTAGACGAGCGCAACGATGACGACGCCGAGGAACCCGAACATCTCGACGAGCCCGAACCACCCGAGCGAGCGGAACTGGACCGCCCACGGGTAGATGAAGACCGCCTCGATGTCGAAGACGACGAAGAGGATCGCCGTCAGGTAGAACTTCACGCTCAGCTTCACGTGGCGACCGCCCGACGACTCGCTGCCGCACTCGAACGGCAGCATCTTCTCGGGCGTCGGGTTCTTCGTACCGAGGAGGCTGGCCCCGGTGAAGAAGAGGACGGCCACGAGCACGGCCACTCCGAGCATGAGAAAGACGGGCGCGTAGGTCGCGATCTGGGAGTTCGGCATAGGGCCTCGTGGGAAGGGCCGCGGTGGGAATTTCCCGCAGCTTTCCGCGGCCTTCGTATGTAGTGCCCCTGCCCGAGGGTGTCAACGTGTTGAGCGGCCGCGCTACTGCGCGGTGATCTGCACGTCGTCGATGTGCCAGCCCGCCGCCGTGTGGAGCTTGGACGTCGCCGGGCTCGTCGTCTTGAAGCTGACGCCGGACCCGTAGGAGAATCGGATGGCGAACTGGCTCGTGCGCAGGACGGTTGGGACTACGAACTCGGCGCTCGCCCAGCCGGCGGTGCCGACGAAACCGGCCTTGCCATCGACCCGGAACGGCGTCTGGTAGCACGCGTAGCTGCTCGTCTGGCTCGGGTTGATCTTGACGGTGCCGGACGTCGGGAGGCCTTCCGCGGCCACCCACGTCGCGCCGTTGTCGCCCGAGATCTCGACGATGCCGCCGTCGAACCAGGTCGTGCCGCCGTAAGCCCCCGTCCAAAAGGCGTAGGCGTGCTGGAAGACGACCTTCACGGTGCCGGCCGCGGCGCATGTCGTGAGATCGATCGCGGGCGAGCGGAGCTCCGCGCGCTGGCATTGGACGTAGTTCTCGGTGAGCCCCGTCGCCCAGCAGCTCGTCCCTGAACGGCAGCCGAGGCCGTTGGCAGCGGCGCCGACGGCCCAGGAGTCGAAGGGCCACGTCGTGTTGTTTTGGTACCCGTCGCTCGCTTGATGGGTGAAGCCGGACGCGCCCGACTCGAAGTCGACCGTCTGCGCGCACGCGAACGTGGGCGGCGCGTCGGGGCCTGCGTCGCCGGACGAGCCGTCAGGGCCCGGCGGCGGGGGCGGCGGTTCCGTCGAAGACTCGTCGCTGCCGTCGGCGCGGGCGCCGCCTTCGCGGCCACCGGCGCGGACGTCGACCAGGGAGCCGTCGGGATCCTCGGGGAGACCGTTGGGCAAGCCGGTCGCGGTGCCGTCCTCGGCCCCGCCGACCGCGCAGGCCGCGACGGGGGCGCCGAGGAGGCCGGAGAGCACAAAAATGCCGCAAATTCCAGAAGCGAGGCGGATCCGGGGAATCACGCCTCGAGTATACGCTACGCGAGCATCCGCGCCTTCCAGGCTGTGAGGCCTGGGCCGAGCGCGGTCTCCACTTCGCGGAGCTCGTCGGCGAGGTCGCGCTCGCCCACGCCGGCGTCGAGCGCGTCGCGGAGGCACGCGAACGCGGCGACGTAGCGGCGGCGCTTCAGGTACGCGCGGGCGAGCGGCGGCATGACCTCCGCGGCGGAGCCCCCGAACGCGATCGCGCGGCGCAGCGGGCCGATCGCCTCGCCAGCGCGATCGTTCAAGAGGAGCGCCTCGCCGAGGCGGCGGAACAGCTCCGCGGCGGCGAGCCCCTCCTGGGCGTACTGGATGCCGATGCGGAAGACCTCCTCCGCCTGCTCGACGTCGCCGAGGTGCACGCAGGCCGACCCGAGGAGGCCGAGACCCTTCGCGATGAGCGCGCGCGCCTCGGGGGCGAGCATCTGTCCTTCGGGCGTGCGGAGGAATATCGCCAGCGGCGCCGGCCAGGCGCCGAGCAGCGCGATGACCTTGGGCCACTCCTTGCGGAGCGCCGCGGACTCGGCCTCGGCGACCTTCGAGAGGTCGATGGCGCTGCGCGCTCCGGCGGCGACGCGCTCGAGCTCTTCGCGAATGTGCGCGCGGAGGCGGAGGCGGAAGGCCTCGAGCTCGAAGCGCTCCTCCGAGCCATCGTGGTTGACGACGAGCTCGGCCTTCTTCGGATCTTTGAGCTCCACGGCGAGCTCGAGGAGCGAATAGCCGTACAGCGGCGCGAGCAGCAGGTAGCGCACGCCGATGAAGAGCTGGATGGCCTCGACGTCGCTCTCGCGGAGCGGGACCGGGGCCTCCTTGTCCTCCTCGACGAGGAGGGCGCCGACGAGGCGGCGGCGAAAATCGGCCAGCGTCAGGCGCTGGGGCTCGAGGTCCTGCTCGGCGTCGCCGACCCCGACGACGAAGTCGACGAGCGTCTGATCCGGGCTTCGGCGGTCGACGGTGAGCGCGGTGATGCGGGCGCCGACGATGATCGAGAACGCAAAGAAGCGCTCGCCGACGATCTCGCAAAGCGCCTGGAAGCTACCGATCCCTTCGCCGATGCGCTCGAACCAGCCGTCGGTTCGGAGCGCATCCAGCGAGAAGTGTTTTTTCTTGTCCGCCATTGGCAAGCGTCACTACGAAAAACGCCTTTTACGATCGCACGAACGTCAGCGGGATGTCGACCGATTTCCCGCGCGGCCGGACCAATGCCGGCAGACCGGCTTGACGCCGCAGCCCTCGCAACGCGGCGCGTCTTTGCGCGAGGGGCAGCGCTGGAGCATGCCCATGTGGCACAGCGAGAAGTCGTATTTCACTGGGTCGCGTGGGTCGAGCTTCCGAAGGGCGAAGGTGATCTCGGCGCTCGTGCGGAGCGAGACGTCCTTTCGGCGCGTGAGCCCGAGGTTGCGCGCGAGCTTGTGGATGTGCGTGTCGACGGGGATGAGAAGGACGCTGGGATCGATTTGCGGCCAGAGGCCGAGATCCACGCCGTCGGCGGGGCGGACCATCCATCGCAGGAACAAGAAGAGGCGCTTGTTCGCGCTGCCGGCGCGCGGGTCGGGGAGGAGGTGCCCGGGCCCACGGCGCGGGCCGTTCGCGACGCCGCGGGAGAAGCCGCCGGCCTCGCGGATGGCGTCGCAGAAGCGGGCGAGGCCCTCCTGCAGCTCGCCGGCGGCGCCGAGGTCCTCTGCGAAGCGCGCCCCGAGCGAGCCGCTCGCGCGCTGAACCCGGCGCGCGCCGATAAGGAGGCGCGCGAGGTCCTCGCCGCGATAGACGCGATGAATCCAGCCGTGCATCGCGGCGAACGTCCCCAGCTGGTCGTCGGCGGTCTCGGACGGGCGCGGGCCGAGGCGGCGCAGCGCGTCCTCGAGCTTCGCGAGGATGGCCTTCACGTTGCCGAACGCGACCGAGGAGGCGACCAGCGCGACGAGCTCTTGATCGTGCAACGCGGCGTAGCGGTGCACGACGCTCACCGGATCGCTGGCGCGGCGCGCCACGCGATCACAGTCCTGCCTGACGCCGTCCAAGGCGCGCTTCAAGGCGCGCTGGCGCTCGGGGGTCACGTCACACCTCGTCGACGATCTGCGGGACGACCGCGCCGGCGTCGAGGCGCGCCGCGATCGCCGCGCGCACCTCGGCGAGGCCGCCGCGCGCCTCCGCGCCCGCCTCGCCGTGGCGCCGCAGGAACGCGCGCGT
>JAYVXL010000304.1:0-6675 GCA_043785185.1 Myxococcales bacterium | reverse complement strand
GGCCCGAGGTGCAGGCCGGCATCAACTACGTCTACGGCCGCCTGCCGGTCGATCTCACGCTCAGCGCGTACCGCTCGATCTCGCCGCGCGGCGGCCTTGCGTTCGGCCCCAAGCGCCCTACGTGGGTCGGCGAGACGACGGGCATCGAGACGGGCGTGGGCTACTCGATGCCGCGCCAGTTCGACGCGCAAAACTTCGCGCTCTCGTACTCCGTCGCGCGCACCGCCGGCAGCTTCGACGCGACCCCGGCGAGCTTCGATCCGTACGACACGCCGAGCTTCCCGGCGCGCGGTCTCGTGAGCTTCGTGCACATGGGCTGGTCGTACTCGAACGCCGAGCGCTACCTGTGGAGCGTCGGGAACGAGCGCGGCTTCGGCGCGAACGTGAACCTCGAGGTCACCGACCCGGCGCTCGGCAGCGAGTACAAAGGCTTCAGCACGTCAGGGAACATCGAGTGGTTCACGACGATGCCCTGGCTCCGGCACCACTCCCTCGCGCTGCACGCGGGCACCGGCACGAGCGGTGGCAGCTACCCGGGGCGCGGCGCCTTCTACATCGGCGGCTTCGTGGACGTGCCGGTCGTCGACACCATCCGCAACACGCTCGTCCAGGGCGGCCTCGTCCTGCGCGGCTATACCCAGTTCGCCGAAGCGGGCCGGAGCTACGCGCTCGGCAACGCCGAGTACCGTTTTCCGATCCTCAACGTCGACCACGGCCCGTCGACGCTGCCGTTCTTCTTGAACCGCGTGAGCGGCACCTTCTTCGTCGACTACGGCAGCGCGTTCGACGAGGCCGCCGTCGCGAAGTTCAAGACCGGCGCCGGCGCCGAGCTCTGGAACGACTTCACGATCGGCTACATCCAATCGTTCACGTTCCGCCTCGGCTACGCCCGCGGGCTCGCGAGCGGGGGCGTCGACAAGACGTACTTCATCGCGGCCGTCCCTTACTGAGCGCCCCCTCGCCGACGAAAACTTGGCCAAATTCGGCGCCGGCCCCGATGCTCCGGCGCATGCGCCCCCAAAGCGGTCCCGCCGCGTCCTCGCTCCTCTTCGCCCTCGCTCTGCCGTTCGCGGTCGCGGGCGCGGGCTGCATCGCAGCCGCCCACGGGCCGGTGAAGGCGCAGGAGACGGCCCTGGACCTCAACGTCCACGCGCGCTTCGGCCGCATGGAGCTGGCGACCGAGCTCGTCGCGCCCAAGTCGCGCGTCGAGTTCATCGAGCACCGCAAGGGCTGGGGCGGCAAGGTCCGAATCGCCGACACCGAGATGGCCGGCCTCCGGATGGTCGACGAGGACAACGCCGACATCGCGGTCAAGGTCGCCTGGTACGACATGAGCCAGCAGGAGCTCCGCGTCACGACGCTCCGCCAGAAGTGGCACTCGTTCAAAGGCGACTGGAAGCTCGTGAGCGAGGCGCGGACCGACGGCGACGCGGGCCTCATCGGCGATGGCGTCGCGCCGCTCCCGGGCCGCGAGGCGCCCGCCAAGTCGAAGAACGCACGCTTCCCGACGGTGCACCTCGGCGCGGCGCCGGAGACGGCCGCGCAGGCGGCGGCGGCCCGGACGGATCCCGCCCCGGAGCCCGCCGCCACGGCGGCCGCCGAGCCCTCACCGGACGACCGGAAGCCCTGAGCACGCGCGAGGCGGCCGAGGAGAGCCGCTCAGCCCTTGGCGGCCGGCTTCTCTTTCTTCGCGCTCGCCCTCTTCGCCGCCGGCTTCTTCCCGGTCGGGTTGCGACGGCGCGCAAGCTTCTCCTTCTTCTTCGTCTGCGCCTTGCGGCGCTTCATCTTCTGCGACTTACGACGATCGAACTTGCCCATGCGGCGGCACCTTCGGGCAACTAGGCCCCCGGCGTCAAGCGCGGCGTTCGCGGGCGGGCTCGTCCAGATCGGCGCGCTCCTTGGTCGGGGGCGCGGTCTTGGCGCGATCTTCGACGCGATCTTCGACGCGATCTTGGGCGCGGTCTTGGGCGGTCGCCCTCTCCCGCGTCAGCCGGCGCTCTCGGCGACGGCGTCCTCGCGGCTGCGCACTTCGAGCCGGTAGCGGCTGTTGATCGTCTCGATGTAAAAGACCTCACGCCCCGCGAGGCGCAGGACGCGCTTCACCGGCGTCGTCACGTACTCGTGCATTCCATCCGGGAACTCGATGACGACCACCGAGCCCTTGCGCGGCGCGCGCACAAGCCTTCCCGCGACCGCGCGGGAGCCCTTGCCGAGCTTGCGGAGCACTACTTCCACTCGTCCAATCTAGCATTCCCAGGAGGCACGTCTACCCCCGTGCGGCGCGGTCTGCCCGCCGAAGTCGCGCGACTTTCGGCGCGTTTCTCGCTTCTTTCACGCTCCGTGTCGGCGAGTGTGGGCGGGATTTCGGGCGCCGGCCGCGCGCGTCTTTGCAGGCGCGCGGCGGTGGAGTATGGGCCGATGCGCGCGCTTTTTGGCCGGGGTGAACACAATGCAGGATTCGGGAGAGCACCTATCGTTCGGGGTCGCCGAGGAGGTCACCGTCGCGGCGCGGCGCGGCTGCCTCGAGGTCGTGTGCGGCTCGATGTTCAGCGGCAAGACGGAAGAGCTCCTGCGGCGGCTCAAGCGCGCCAAGCTCGCGCGCCAGCGCGTGCAGCTGTTCAAGCCGCGCGTGGATCAGCGCTACGACGCGGTGAAGGTCGTGACCCACGAGGGCGCCAACGCCGACGCCGTCCCGATCGGCAGCGCCGCCGAGCTGCTCGAGATGGTGCAGCCGGAGACGGCGGTGGTCGGGATCGACGAGGTGCAGTTCTTCGACGACCGGATCGTAGAGGTGTGCGACACGCTCGCGAACCGCGGCGTCCGCGTCGTGTGCGCGGGGCTCGACCAGGACTACCGCGGGCAGCCGTTCGGACCGATCTCGCTCCTCATGGCGGTCGCGGAGTTCGTGACGAAGCTCCACGCGGTCTGCTCGAAGTGCGGCGCACAGGCGTGCCGCTCGCAGCGCCTCGTCGCGAGCGAGGGGCAGCTCTTCGTCGGCGGCGCCGCCGCCTACGAGGCGCGCTGCCGACGGTGCTTCTCGGCGGGCGTCATCGAAGGGCGCTGACCTCCGCGGCCCGGGCGCGGCGTCCGCGAGCGTTCCCATGCGAGGGCGCATGCTCTAGAGTCCGCGCCATGCGTCAATCCCTCCGCTTCGCCCCGATTTGCGTGCTCCCCATCGCCATCGCCGCGCTCGGCGCGTGCGGAGGCGCCCCGCCGCCTCCCGCGACGACCGCCGCGACGACGCACGAGCACGAGCACGAGCACGAGCACGAGCACGAGCACGAGCACGCGCACGAGCACGCGCACGCAGGTCCGCGCGCGATCGGCGAAGGGGGCCACCAGGCGCAGGCCCCGGGGCCGATGCACGAGCTCCATGAGGTCCTCGCGCCCGTCTGGCACCTGCCCAAGGGCCCCGAGCGCCTCGCCAAGACGTGCGAGAAGGCGCTCACGCTCCACGATCGCTCGCTCGCCGTGCAGGCGGCGCCGGTGCCCGAGCGCGTGAAGTCCAAGGGCAAGGAGGCCGAGTGGGCGGCCGCCGCCGCGGAGCTCGTCGTCGCGGGTAAGGCGCTCGTCGCCGAGTGCGAGAAGGCCGGGCGCCCGGGGCTCGACGAGCGCTTCTCCGCGTTCCACGAGCGCTTCCACAAGCTCGCCGAGCAGCTCGAGGGCGGCGAGCACGTCGAGCATCACTGAGCGGCGATGGAGAGCGAGGCCCGCTTTCGAGACCTGGTGGCGATGCAGCGCGCCGGACGCGCGCGCCACGGCGCCCGGCCGTTCCTCGGCGCGAAGGGCGAAGGCGGCTGGCGCTGGGTCACGCACGAAGAGCACGGCGTGCGCGTCGACGTCGTGGCGCGCGGGCTCGCGCGGCTCGGGCTCGCGAAGGGTGACAAGCTCGGGGTGATCTCGAAAAACCGCGTCGAGTGGGCCGAGGTCGCGTTCGCGGCGTGGTCGCTCGGCGTCGTCCTCGTGCCGATGTACGAGCAGCAGCAGGCGAAGGACTGGCTGTACATCCTGCGCGACTCCGGCGCGGTCGCGTGCGTCACCGCGACGCGAGCGATCGGCCAGATGCTCGAGGCCGCGCGCGCGGAGCTGCCCGCGCTGATGCACGTGGTGCCGCTCGAGGGCGGCGCGTACGAGGACCTCGTCCGCGGCGCCGAGGACGTCGCGGCGCCGCGCCCGGAGCTGTCGCCGGACGACGAGGCCGTCTTCATCTACACGTCCGGCACGACGGGCAACCCGAAGGGCGTGCGGCTCTCGCACGGCTCGCTCACCTCGACGATCACGGCGGTCGAGTCGGTGTACCAGACGAAGCCCGACGAGCGCTTCATGAGCATCCTGCCGTGGGCGCACGTCGGCGGACTCGCCGAGCTCACGCTCCTCTCGCTCGCGGGCGTGTCGGCGGCCATCGTCGACGCGCCCGAGACGATCGGCGCCACGCTGCAGGAGACGCAGCCCACGTGGGTCGTCGCGGTGCCGCGCGTCTGGGCGAAGTTCCGCGACGCGCTGAACCGGGGCATGGCCGAGCGGCCGAAGATCGTGCGGGGCCTCTACGCGCGCGCGATGGACGCGGGGACGCGCCGCCGCAAGGGCAAGCCGATCTCCACGATGGATCGCGTCGCGCTCGCGTTCGCCGAGCGCGTCCTCTACCCGAAGGTGCGCGCGAAGCTCGGCGGCCGCGTTCACACTACGACCGTCGGCGCGGCGGCGCTCGGCGAGGATCTAGGCCATTTTCTCGAGAACTTGGGCATCCGTGTCCTCGAGGCGTACGGGCAGACGGAGTGCTCGGCGATCGCGACGCTGGTGCGGCTCGGCGACACGGCCGCGCTCGGCAGCGTCGGGCGGCCGGTGCCCGGCGTGCGGATCGACCTCGATCACGACGTGCCCAGCGGCGACGCGGAGAACGGCGAGATCATCATCCACGGCGCGTGCGTGATGCTCGGCTACCACGGCCTGCCCGAGGAGAACGCGCAAGTGCTCACGGCGGACCGCGGGCTGCGCACCGGCGACCTCGGACGCATCGACGCGAACGGCAACCTCTGGATCACTGGGCGCGTAAAGGAGGTCTACAAGCTCGACAACGGGAAGTTCGTCGCGCCCGTCCCCATCGAGGAGCGCATCTGCTCGAGCCCGTTCATCTCGCAAGCGGTGGTGCACGGGCTGAACCGGCCGCACAACGTCGCGCTCGTGGTCGTCGACGCGGGCGTGCTCGGCGCGTGGTGCAAGGAGAACGGCGTAACGGCCGATGGCAAAGACGCGATGCTTGCCGACCCGCGCGTGCGCGAGCTCATCGCCGCGGAGATCGCGCGCACGACGAGGGACTTCAAGGGCTACGACAAGGTCGTTGGCTTCGTCCTCACGCACGAGGAGCTCACGCTCGACGGGGGAATGCTCACACCGACGTTGAAGGTGAAGCGCCGCGAGGTGCTCGCGAAGTACGGCGCGCGCCTGGAAGCGCTCTACGACACCGCGTGACGGGCGCGCGGCGGCCGCAGAGGCGCCGGGGCCGGTCCGTCAATCCGGAGCGCCCTTATGGGCGATCCGCTGCGGGCGCAGGAGGCCGGGCACCTTCTGCGCGGCGAAATAGGCGTGCAGCATCTCGCGCGCCACGACGTTGGCCTTCACCTGCCACGTCGGGAGGTTCACGACGAGCACGGCGACCGCGACCGGCTTCACGCCGGGCATGGGCTTGCTCGGCGCGAAGCCTGTGAACCAGGTGTAGAAGCGGCGCGCCTTGTCGTCGGTGAGCGTGCCGGTCTTTCCGGCGACGGAAATTCCCGGCAGGAACGGCGTGCCTTTGGCGTCGTGGAAGGCGCGGTAGCAGGTCCCCTCGGCGACGGTGTGCTCCATCATCGTCGTCACCGCCTGCGCCGTCGGCGTCGACACGGCGCGCCTCAGCACGATCGGCGCGCCCGGCGACGTCCAGACGGGCTGACCGTTCGCTTCCGTGACCGCGGACACGATGCTCGGACGCACCGGCTCGCCGCCGCGCGCCACCGTCACGCTCAGCATCGCGGCCTCGAGCGGCGAGAGTGTCGTGTTCCAGAAGCCCGCGGCGGTGCGCGCGAAGCCGAGCGTGTCGGACGGGATGTGGACGGCGCTCGGCTGCACCGGCACGTCGAACGGCACCGGCTCGCCGAAGCCGAACGCGCGCGCCGTCTCCTCGAGCACCGGCGGCTTGAGGTGCTTCTGCGCGAGGCGGGCGAAGACGGTGTTGATGCTGCGCCCCATCGCGCCCGAGAGCGTGGAGCACCAGCGATCGCGCACCGGATCGTCCTCGAGATCGCTCGCGAGAATCTTCTGCTCGCCGCCCGAAAAGCACTGCTTGGTGTCGGGCGCGAGGCCGGCGCTCTCGACGAGCGCCGCGCCGGTCACGACCTTGAACACGCTCGCCGCCGGCGCCGTCGCCTCCGCGCAGAGATCGCGCGCGGCGCCCCCCTCGACGTGGCTGGCGTACACGACGATCGCGCCCGTCTCGGGGTCCATCATCACGATCGCCGCTTCCGGGAGCTTGTGCGCGATCATGACCTCCAGCGCGTGGCGCTGGAGCGCCGGATCGAGCGTGAGGCGCGCGAGCTTGTGCCCTTCCATCGGTGCGGTCGCGCCCTTGTCGTCGAGGGCGATCTTCGTGAGGTCGAGCCCGGGCATCGGCGGCGGCGGCGGCGGCGCGGTGACGAGGCC
>JAYVXL010000303.1:0-1986 GCA_043785185.1 Myxococcales bacterium | reverse complement strand
CCCTCCTTCGCGGTAAGCGCATATGGAAGCTTCTTCCGCGCCGGTCGGTGGCCTGACCTGTGGCGAATTGCCACGCGCGCGCGCGCTGCCTCTCGCGATCGGATCTGCTACGAATCGGTCCGTGAAGCCTCATCTCATGCGCGCGCTGGGCCTGCTGCTCGGAGCGGCCTGCTCGATCACGTTGCTGCCGCTCGTCGGATGCGCCGCGCCGGCGAAGGTCGCGCAGTTCGTCGCGAAGGGGGAGAACAGGCTCCTCCGCCATCGCGATCCTGGCACGCCGGCGAGCTCACCGGAGAAGCCGGCCATTCTATTTTTGGCGTTCGACGGCGTCGATCGCGCGCTGCTCTACGACATGCTTCGCAAGGGCGAGCTGCCGATGCTCGCCAAGCTCCTCGGCGGCCGAGAGCACGACGGGTTCCCCCACGCCTACTTCGACGAGAAAGTGCTCTCCACGCTCCCGTCGTCCACGATGGCCGCGTGGGCCACCGCGATGACCGGCGTCACGCCGTCGCACCATGGCATCACCGGCAACGAGTTCTTCATGCGCGAGGTGCGGCGCCTGGGAGCCCCCGCGCCCGCGTCGTTCGACGACTCCAAGCCGACGCTCGCCATTTACGAGGACGAGTACATGAACGTCCTGAAGAAGGCGCCGAGCGTGTACGAGCGCATGCGCGAGCGCGATCCCAACGTGCTCGTCTGGGTCGCCGTCCACCAGATCTTCGCAGGCGCCGATCGCCTCCTCGTCGCCAAACCCACGGTGCTCGCGCAGGCATTCGAGCAGGTGCTCGACGACACGGTGAAGGAGGCGACCGAGGGGAAGAAGGATCTCCGCGCCAAGTACCAGAAGGTCGACGAGCAGACGGTGCACGTCGTCATCGAGGCGCTCGAGAAGGGGCCCGTGCCCGACGTGCTCACCGTCTACCTCGTGGGAACGGACCTCTACGCGCACATGGCCGAGGAGGGACCCGACGACGCGCGGCGCGGCTATCTTCGCGAGATCGTCGAGCCGGCGATCGCTCACCTCACCGATCGTCTTCGCGTGCGCGACGCCCTGGCCAATCGCTACGTAGTGCTCACCTCCGATCACGGCCACACCCAGGTGCGCTACGACGACGAGCACACCTTGGCGAGCACCGGCAAGGAGGGGCCGCCCGAGCTGATGAGGCGCGCGGGCTACCGCGTCCGCCCCTTCCGGATGGACGTGACCGACAAGGACGACTTCAACTCCGTCATCGCCTACGGCGGCGCGACCGCCTTCGTGTACGTCGCCGATCGCGCGACGTGCCCGAACCCGAAGGACGTCTGCGACTGGGGCAAGCCCCCGCGCTACGAGGAGGACGTGCTCCCGATGGCCGAGGCGCTCTACAAGAACAACATCGACGGCGCGCTGGTCCCTCACATGAAGGGCACGCTCGATCTGATCCTCACGCGCCGCCCGAAGGCGTACGCCGAGGTGGACCTGCCCTTCGAGGTCTATATCGGCGGCGGCAAGACGATGCCGGTCACCGAGTACCTCAAGGAGCACCCGCACCCGACCTACGTCGAGGTGGAGTTACGCCTCCGCGATCTCGCGGTCGGCCCCCACGGCGAGCGCGCGGGCGACATCATGCTCATCGCCCACAACGGCGATCGGGAGAGCCCCGACGACCGCTTCTACTTCGCGGCGCGCTACCGCTCGTGGCACGGCAGCCCGTCGCGCAAGGACTCGGAGATTCCCCTGATCGTCGCGCACCCCGCGAAATCGACGGACGCCCTGCGCGCGCGCGTGCAGCCGGTCCTCGGCGCCGAGCCGCGACAGCAGAAGGTGACCGATCTCCTCCTCGACCTGCGCTTCGACGCGCCCGTCGCGGGGAAGTGATTCAAACGGCTCGGAGAACACCGGCATCGTCGTCTTCGCCCGCACACCGCGCGCAAGGCGTCTCGTGCCCCGCGGACGGATAAAACGCTAGCGCGTTGCCCATCGACCAAGGAGAACCCTTTGACACT
>JAYVXL010000302.1:0-1987 GCA_043785185.1 Myxococcales bacterium | reverse complement strand
GTACGCTTGCCCCGTCGGGATCTGGCTCGGCAGCGGGCTCGGCTCGAACATCGCGCCGGCGCGGAGGTGCGCCTCGAGCCCGTGGGCGACCGGCAGCGTCCAATCGGCGCCGGCGCGCAGGGCGAGCGTGTCGGCGTACGCGACGCTCGGCGGCACGAGCGCGGCGCAGTCCGGGTTGTCGGCCGAGCAGCGGATCGTCGGCTCGAGCAGGCCCGGGTACTTGCTCCAGCGTTTGAGCGTCACGCCGCCGGCGAGCGTGAGGCGGTCGCCCACGCTCGCGAGCTCGAGGCCGACCTCTGCGGGATCGTACTGCGCGAGGCCCGCGATGTTGAGGCGCGGGATGTTGAGCGTCGACAGCTTCGTCGCGTCGATGGCGACGACGAAGCGCGCGTCGAGCGTGCCGCGGTAGACGAGGCCGACGCGCAGCTTCGTCGGGAAGCGAACCGGCAAGTCCCACGTGACGCCGACGATGGGCGCGTAGGTGGCGACGAGCTGGTCCTCGACGCGCGTGCCGACGCGCCCCGTCGCGTCGGTGGCGACGATCGCCGAGCCGTCGATCTGCGCGAGCGCGGCGAAGCCGACGCCGACGCGCAGGCCGCGGCCGACGTCGGCGCCCACGCCGAGGCGCAGCGCGACCGACTGCGTGCGATCGGGCAAGAGCGGGAACTGAGGCGTCTCCGGGTAGAGGATGCGCCCGCGCACCACCACGCTGATGGGCGTGTAGAACGCGAGGCCGACGCCCACGCGATCTTTCAGCACACCGCCGAATGGGACCGGCAGGCCGACGCCGATGACGAGGCCCTTCGCCGCGCCATACGGGATGCGTCCCGGGAGTCCCGGGCCAAGGGCGGAGAGGCGGAACGTCGCGCCGGAGAGGCCGAGCGAGAGCGCGCGCGCGCGCATCGTCGAGAGGAGCGCGGGGTTCAAGTACGCCGCTTCGTAGCCCTCGCCCGACGCTACGCCCGTCGCGCCCATCGCCGGCGCGCGCGCGCCGTAGCCGAGCACGTCCTCCGGCGACGCGTGCGCGCACGGCGCGGCGAGCGCGAGCGCCGCCGCGAGACGGGCCGCGCGCCCTGCGAAGGGCCGCGGAGAGCGCCCCCTCCTCCGCATCACGGCCTCATCAACCCTTGGCCGCCAGCTGGCCGCACGCCGCGTCCACGTCGCCGCCGCCGCTGTAGCGCTTGTGGGTGAAGACCCCGAGCGCCGCGAGCGCGTCGCGGAAGCGCGCCTCGCCCTCGTCGGTCGAGCGGGCGAACGGGTCGCCCTCGATGGCGTTGAACGGGATGACGCTGATGCGCGGCCGGACGCCCGCCCTCTCGGCGAACGATTTGGCCGCGGCGGCGAGCGCGCGCGCGTCCTCCTCGCCGTCGTTCACGTCGCGAAGCAGCGTCACCGCCCAGAGCGGCGCCATGCCCGTCGTGCGCGCGTGCTCCGCCGCGGCCTCGAGCACCTCCTCGAAGGCGTGCGCCTTGTCGATCGGCATGAGGACGGCGCGGCCGCCCGCGCGCGCGGTGCCGATGGAGAGGGCGAGCCGCACCTTCGGCGCCTCGCGCGCGAGCCGCCGTATGCCGCTCGGCAGCCCCGCGGTGCTGACGGTGATGTTGCGCGCGTCGATCGCGAGCGCGGACGGCTCGCTCATCACCGCGATCGCGTCGAGCACGCGGTCCAGGTTCGCCATCGGCTCGCCCATGCCCTGGAAGACGACGCCGTGCACGCGCGTCCCTTCCGGCAGGCGCCGCCGCACGACGCGGACTTGCTCGACGATCTCCCACGTCTCCAGGTTTCGCCGCAGCCCCATCTGACCTGTCGCGCAGAACGCGCACGCGAGCGCGCAGCCGATCTGCGAGCTCACGCACACCGAGAACCGGCCCGCGCGCTCGAGCGGAATGCGCACCGCCTCGAGCGTCTCGCCGTCGGCCGTGCGCATCGCGTACTTCACGAACGGGTCGAGCAGGCTCTTACGCTCCGCGATCACCTCGAGCGCGGG
>JAYVXL010000301.1:0-6728 GCA_043785185.1 Myxococcales bacterium | reverse complement strand
GGCGACCGCGGCGCCGCGGTCATCGTGGACGCCGAGCGCGTCCCGCTCGCCGACGAGACGCGCGAGCACCTGCTCTCGTGGGTGGAGGCCGGCGGGTTCCTCGTCTTGGCCGGGGAGCCGTCCTCGTGGCCGAAGGAGCTGGGCGCGACGTTCGCCAAGGCCCACTCGCGCGACGCGCGAATCTTCGAGGTCGTGCGCGATTGGGACCGGGAGGGCGACGACGCGCCGCCGCTCGTCGTGGACGAGAAGGCGTCACTCGCCCGCGCGAGCGCGCTCACGTGGAAGACGCCGCCCGACTCGGTCGTCGGCGAGCTGCCGGACAAGGCGGTCTACGCGGCCGTCGTCCGGCGCAAGGAGGGCGTCATCCTCTGCGTCGCCAACGACGATCTCTTCACGAACGTCGGCCTCGCGCGGCCCGGCAACGCGCGCGCGCTCGTCCGGCTCCTCGCGAACCTCGGGCGCGACGCGTTCAAGATCGCCCGGCCCGAGGACGGCGTCGTCCCGCCGAGCAACCCGCTGAGCGCGCTCGTCGAGGCTGGGCTCGGCAAGGCGCTCGCGCACCTGCCGTTCGCGCTCGCGCTCCTGTTCGCCGCCGCGGGCACGCGCCTCGGCCGCCCGCGCGTCGCCCCGCCGCCCGCGCGCCGCGCCTTCGCCGAGCACGTCGAGGCGACGGGCGCTCTCTATGCACGCACCCGCGTCACCGCGCACGCGCTCCTTTGCTACGCGCGCTACGCCGACGGGCTCTTGCGCGCGCAGATGCCGCGCGGCGCGTCGGACGTCCCGGCGTTCCTCGCCGCGCGCTCCGGCCTTCCGCTCGACGAGTGCGCGCGCGCGTGGAGGCGCGCCGAAGCCAGCCTCGCGACGCGGCAGACGGGCGCCACAGGCGCGCCCTCCGCGCGCGGAGGCGACACGAGCGAGCTGCTCGCGTTGAAGGAGCTCTCGCGCATCGTGGGGCAAGCGACGCGGCGCACCTGACGGTCCGTCTCTGCCAAACCAGCCTGCTCACGCGCGAATCGTTGTACCTTCGCTCCTCCCATGCCGCCGCCCGCCACACCCTTCGCCGCCGCGCAGTTCGCCGAAGCCTTCGAGCGCATCAAGAAGCAGATGGCCCAGGTCATCGTCGGGCAAGAGGAGCTCGTGGACGGCGTGCTCGTCGGCCTGCTCGCGCGCGGGCACGTCCTCGTCGAGGGCGCGCCGGGCCTCGGCAAGACGCTCGTCGCGCGCATGCTCGCCGCGGTGAGCGGCTGCGCCTTCAAGCGCATCCAGTTCACGCCCGATCTGATGCCGAGCGACGTCACCGGCTCGAGCGTCTTCGATCGTCAGACGTCGTCGTTCACGTTCGTGCCCGGGCCGATCTTCGCGCAGCTGCTCCTCGCCGACGAGATCAACCGCGCCCCCGCCAAGACGCAGTCGGCCTTGCTCGAGGCGATGCAGGATCGCCAAGTCACCGTCGACGGCACGTCCCGGCCCCTGCCCCAGCCGTTCGTCGTCGTGGCGACGCAGAACCCCGTCGAGTCCCAGGGCACCTACCCGCTCCCCGAAGCGCAGCTTGACCGTTTCCTCGTCAAGCTCACCGTCGGCGACCCGCCGCGCGACGTCGAGCGGACGATCGTGAAAAACCACGCCGCCGGCTTCGACCCGAGCGATCTGCGCCACGTCACGGCGGTGACCTCGCCGGAGGAGCTCGTCGCGATGCAGGCGTTCGCGCAGACGGTGCGCATCGACGACTCGATCATCGCGTACATCGTCGACCTGGCGCGAAAGACGCGGGACGACCGCGCGATCGAGCTCGGCGCCTCCCCACGCGCGTCGATCGCGCTCCTCAAGGCGGCGCAGGTCATGGCGGCGAGCGAGGGGCGCGACTTCGTGACCCCCGACGACGTGAAGCCGATGGTGAAGCCCGTCCTGCGGCACCGGGTCCTCTTGCACCCCGACGCTCAGCTCCAAGGTACGAGCCCGGACGACCGCATCGACGACATCCTCCGCTCGCTCCCCGTTCCGCGCGCCGCCTGAGCTGACGCGGCGCGTGACGGAGCGCCCTCACTCGGACTATCATCGTGCACCATGCGATTGACTCATTCCCTTCTCGCGACCCTCACCCTCTCTGCCGCGATCGTCGGATGCCAAGACGCGAAGGACGCCTCCTCGGCGCCCCAAAAAGCGAGCGGCGCCGCCGGTGACACGGCCTCGTCGTTCTCCGTCGATTCGATGAACGGCGCGGGCAAGATGACGCTCCAGACCGGCAAGGTCATGGTCGTCGACTTCTGGGCGACGTGGTGCGAACCCTGCAAAAAGAGCTTCCCGAAGCTTCAGGAGCTCTACACGAAGTACAAGGCCAGCGGCCTCGAGATCGCGGCCATCTCGGAAGACGACGACAAGGGGGGAATCGTCGACTTCGCAAAGACCTACGGCGCGAAGTTCCCGGTGGGGTGGGACGGGGACAAGAGCGTCGCGAAGAAGTGGCAGCCGAAGAGCATGCCGTCGACGTTCATCATCGACCGCAAGGGCGTCGTGAAATTCACGCACACGGGCTACCACGACGGCGAAGAGGCGGAGATCGAGAAAGAGATCAAGAGCCTCCTGTGACGCGACGAGAGCGCGCGCGCACCCTCGCAAGCGCGCGCGCATGAACGATGGTCCCGACACGTAGACTGGCCGCGTTCGCCTGGCTCGCCGTGGGCGTGGCCATCGCGGCCGGGTACGTGCCGGAGCTGGACCGGGCGCTCTACGCGCTCGACGGCTTGATCGCGCTGCTCGCGCTCGCCGACGCGGCGCTCGCGATGGGGAGGCGCGTCACGGTGACGCGGACCGCGGCCGAGATCTTCTCCGTCGGGCGCGCGAACGTCGTCACGCTGCACCTCAGGAACCGCAGCCGGCGAACGCTGCGCGGCCGCGTGACCGACGATCCGCTGCCGAACGCGACCGCCGCCGGCTTGCCGGCCGACTTCGAGCTCGCGCCGCTCGGCGAGGCGACGGTGCGCTACGAGGTCACGCCCGCGCGGCGCGGCGCCGGCGAGCTCCGCGGCGTGACGGTGCGGTATGGCGCGCCGCTCGGGCTCGTCCTACGCCAGGAGCGGACGGAGCTTCCCGCGCGCGTCGACGTGTACCCCGACGTGCACTCCGCGCGCGCCCTCGAGCTTTTGCGACGGCAGGGCCGGCAGGACGCGCGCCTCGGCAGCCTGCGCGTGCGCGGCGGGGACACCGAGTTCGAGCGCCTGCGCCCGTACCAGGCCGGCGACGAGGCCCGCCACATCGACTGGCGCGCCAGCGCGCGGCGCGACGACCCGACGGTGCGCCAGTTCCAAGCGGAGAGTAACCAGAACGTCGTCTTCGCGCTCGACGTCGGGCGGTCGATGCGCGGCGAGTCCGGCGGCATCACCAGCATCGACCACGCGCTCGGCGCCGCGCTGCTCGCGGCCGACGTGGCGCTGCGCGGCGGCGACAAGGCCGGCTTCCTCGCGTTCGACGACGCGCCGCGCGCGTTCTTGCCGCCGACCGGCGGCCGCGCCGGCGCGCGCAAGCTGACGCGCGCGGTCTACGCGCTCGACGCAGGGCTGCACGCCACCGACTACCGCGCGGCGATGGGCTTTCTCCGAACGCAGGTGCGCGCGCGGTCGCTCTTCATCGTCTTCACGAACCTGCTCGAGCCGCGGAGCGCGCGCGACCTCGCGGCGTCGCTGCGCGGCCTCCTCCCGCGCCACCTGCCGCTCTGCGTGCTCATGCGCGACACCGACGTCGAGGCGCTCGCGCTCGCCCCCGTCGCGCGCGAGGAGGACGTGTTCGTTCGCGCCGCCGCCGCCGAGTCGCTGGCGTGGCGCGACGGGCTCGTTCGCGATCTCCGAAGGCGCGACGTTCTCGTGCTCGACGCGCGCCCCGGCGACGTGACGCCGCAGCTCGTGAAGAGCTACCTCGAGATCAAGGCGCGCCGACTCTTGTAGTCGGCGCAGAGTCGTCGGCGCCGCCGGGCCCTCGCGCGCCGACCGCCGCTACTTCTGCAGCTTCTTCGCGAGCAGATCGCCGAAGGTGAACTTCGCTTCCTTCTTCACCTGCGCCTGGTACGACTTGTACGCGCTGCGCTCGCTGTCCTCGTTCAAGGCGCGGATCGACAGCTTCACCTCACCACGCTTCGGGTCGATGTCGATGACCTTGGCCTCGATCTCCTGGCCTTCCTTGAAGACCTTGCGGAGCTCGGTGCCGCGCTGCGTGCCGGTGCCGCCCGCGGGGATGTAGCCGCGCGCGTTGCGGCCGGTCGCGCCCATGACGCGCACGACGAGGCCGTTCTGCTCGATGTTGACGACCTTCACCTTGACCGACTTGTGCATGACGACCTTTTGGGGCGTCTCACCTTCGGCCTCGCCCGTCGGGGCGGGGTGAAGCGCGATCTTGTGCGCGCCGACGTCGACGTGGGAGACGACGACGTCCAGCTCGTCGCCGACCTTGACGACCTCGCTCGGGTGCTCGATGCGCTTGATCGACAAATCCGACGCGTGGATGAGACCGTCGATGCCAGGCTCGAGCTCCATGAAGGCGCCGAACGGCTGGATGCGCACGACCTTCGCCTTGTGCTTGGTGTGGACGGCGTACTTCTGAACGGCGACCGTCCACGGGTCCGCGATGGTCGCGCGGCGCGAGAGCCAGACTTTGCCCTTCTCGTCGACCTTCACGATCTTCACCTTCGTAGGCTCGCCCACGGTGAAGATGTCGTGCGGGGTGTCGCTCCTGTTGTGGCTCATCTCCGCGAGCGGGATGAGGCCCTCGATGCCGCCGACGTCCACGAACGCGCCGAACGGCACGATGCTGCGGACGATGCCCTCGATCTCACCGCCGATGTCGAGCTTGGCGAGCGCCTGGATGCGCGCCGCCTTGCTCTCGACCTCGATGAAGCGACGGCGCGAGAGGACGACGTCGCGCCCCTTCTTGCCGTACTGCGTGACGGTGAACTGAAGGCGCGCACCGACGTGGTGGTGAAGATCGGCGCCGAGGCGGATGTCCATGTGCGAGCCGGGCGCGAAGGCACGGAGCCCCTCGATGTCGACCTCGACGCCGCCCTTGATGACGCCGGTGACGAGACCGGTGACCATCGCGTTGTTGTCCTTGTCCTTGAAGGCCTGAAGCACCATCGGCTTGGCCTTGGGCGCACGACGCGGATGGCGGGTGAGCACGACCAGCCCACCGCGCGCCCCGTCGTTGTGCACGACGCCCACGAAATTGGCGCCAACCTCGAGGACGACCGGCGGCAGATACGCGGGCGGATCGGGCGCCGCGGGGGCTCCCGAGCCGGCACTCTCGGCGTCGGGCGCCTCGGCTGTCGCTTCGCCGACGGCCGCGGCGGGTTGCGCTTCCTCGGGCGCGGCTTCGTGGGGCGCGGCTTCCTGGGGCGCGGCTTCCTGGGGCGCGGCCTCTGCGTGCGGCGCAGTCGCCGCGTGGAAGGCGGCGAAGTCCTCCGGCATCTCGGTCGCCGTGGGCGCGTCGCTCGCGCTGTCCGGTGACTCGTCGGGCCGGCCGTTGGAGTGCGGCCTCGATTTTCCGAGGAGAGCCTTGGGCACGACGGCGGCGCCGGGCGCGTCGTCGTCTTCCTCCGGCGTCGCGGGTGTGTTTGCCGGCTCCTCCGGCATATCCATCTCGCGGCGGTCGAAGATTGCGTTGGCCTTGCCCGAGAGATCGATGAACAGCGCGTCGTCGGTGATCGCCACGATCTTCCCGAAGACCACGTCTCCGAGATTGAAGGGGGTGCGCTCGCGCGGCGGGCCCGCGTGATGGTCGGCGCCGCGATCGCGTCGCGGGCGGTCCTTCTTCTTGGCGTTCGGATCGCGAGGACCGCGCTTGTCGCCCTCGCGACGCGGGCCTTGCGTTCCGTCGGCCCTCACGCCCTCGGCGCCCACTTCGGCGTTTGCTTCGCCGACCTCGTCGCCGTCGTCGCCCTCGCCCTCCGCGGACTCGCCCTCGCCGGGCGGCCCTCCGGCTTGCGTCGCTCCGGCTCCCTCGCCGTGCGGCTTCTTCCGCCGACGGCGCCGCTTGCGCTTGCCCGTGCCGGGCGCACCCGGGACGCCCGGCGCCCCCGCTTCGGTCGAAGCCGCTGCCGCCGGCGCATCGCCCGATCGATCCTTTTCGTTCCCCGGAGCCGCGCCATCTCCGTCGTGGGCACCGCCCTGGGCGTGATCGGCCCGCGCGGGATCCGGCGCCGCGTGGGCCTGATCTCCAGGCTGCGGGTCGTCGTGCGCGCGCGGCGGTTCAGCGTGCGACGCCGACGGCGTCGCGTGTTCGCGCTCGAGGGGAGCGACAGCCTTGTTTTCGGGTGTTTCTTGGGTGCTCATGGCAAAAGGGGCGCGAACCATAGCGCGTTCGCACGTGGTGTGGGGTCACGCGGAGGCGCGTGGGTTACGAAAGGCGGCTACGGCGGAGCCGGGGTCTACACCAGAAGAGCGCCGGGAGTCACCCCGCGGACGCTCTTTTTTACACATTTTCCCTACAGTTATGCGCGGGCGACGCCCCGCGCGGCGCCCCCAGCCGCCTTCTGCGGCGCGATCAGGTCGACGGCGAGCCCGTGGGCGACGAGGCGATTTTGGTAATAAAAGAGGAGGCGCGTGTCCGACAGGACGAGATCGGTACCCCGCGGCGCGAGCACCTCGCTCGTGTGGTAGCCCGCAAACGCGCGCAGCGCCTCGGCCAGAACGGCGTCGCCGGTCGCCCCTTTGACCGTCGGCGCGAGGACGATCTCCCCTTTGTCC
>JAYVXL010000300.1:0-20088 GCA_043785185.1 Myxococcales bacterium | reverse complement strand
CCTTCTTCGTCGGCGAGCGCGACGCCAAGGGCCTCGCGTGCGACTTCCTCCTGCCGGCGGACGTCGTCGGCGCGGCGCGCATGCCGATCGTCGTCGAGCGCGCCGGCGGGGCGTGGCTCATCGTTCCGAACGGCGCGACGGGCACCGTCACGATGCCGAACGAGCCGGCCACGAAGGTCTCGGACCTCGTCGCCGCTGGGCGCGTGCGCGCGTCGCTCGAGGTGAGCGGCGCCCACGAGGTGGAGCTGCTCCCCGGCACACGCGCGAAGATCCTCCTCGCGAACAGCCAGATCTCGTTCGAGGTGAACGCGGTCAACGCCGGCAAGAAGATCGCCGCCGGCCTCTTCGCGTCGCTCGAGGCGAGCGCGTACCGCCACGTCGGCCTCTCGCTCTTCGCGCACCTCGGCATCGTCGCGTCGCTCGCGTTCTTCATGCCGCGCATGAGCGCCGACGACGCCGAGGCCATCGACCGCGACTACATGAGCCACATGCTCCACGCCGCCGACGCGAACGCGCTCAAGGAGCTCGAGAAGCAGGACGAGCCGCAGGCCGCGAACGACCAGGCGACCGGCGGCGAGGGCAAGCGCGCAAAGGACGAAGAAGGCACGATGGGCAAAGACAGCGCCCCCGTCGCCAACAAGCGCTACTCGCTCGCCGGAAACGAGGAGCCGAAGCTCGCCCGCGACCGCGCGCTCAAGGAAGCGGCGACGTGGGGCATGATCGGCCTGCTCGCGGCGGATCACGGCGCCGTCAACGCGCCGACCGCCATCTGGGGCGAGGAGAAGGAGGCCGGCCGCGACGCCGCCAACCACCTCGGCCAGATGTGGGGCGCGGAGGCGGGCGACGCGTGGGGCATCGGCGGCCTCGGCCTCACGGGAGCCGGCGACGGCGGCGGCGGTCCGTTCCACGGCATCGGCGTCGGCGCGATCGGCACCATCGGCCACGGCGACGGGTGCATCGCGACCCCGGACAAGCCGTGCGGCGTCGGCCTAGGCCCCGGCGGTTCGGGCTTCGACCACGGTCGTCTGCCGGGCACGCACGTCGCCAAGGCGCCGCCGATGCCGCGCGACAGCACCCCCACGGTGAACGGCCGTCTCCCGCGCGAGGTCATCCAGCGCATCGTCCGCCAGAACTTCGGCCGCTTCCGCAACTGCTACGAGTCGGGATTGCGGACCAACCCGGCGCTCGCCGGCCGCGTGGCCGTGAAGTTCACCATCGCGCGCGACGGAAGCGTCGGCATGTCGATGGACGGCGGCTCGGACCTGCCGGATCAGGGCGTCGTGCAGTGCGTGACGCGCGGGTTCCAAAACCTGTCGTTCCCGTCGCCCGAGGGCGGGGTCGTCACCGTCGTCTACCCGCTCGTCTTCAACCCCGGCGACTGACCCGGCCGAGCGGCGCGAGAGCCGCGGGCGTGGACAACCGGCCCTCCCGGCGTCATCCTTGGCGCCCGCGGAGGGCCGTCGCATGTCGCAAGAGGAGAGTCGCTTTCAGTCGTTCGAAGAGTTCTGGCCGTTTTACGTGAGGGAGCACAGCAAGAAGTCGACGCGCGTGCTGCACTTCATCGGAACGACGGCGGCGATGGCCTGCGCGGTGGGCGGCCTCGTGACGAGGCGCCGCTGGCTCCTCGCCGTCGCGCCGCTCGCCGGCTACGGGCCGGCGTGGTTCAGCCACTTCTTCATCGAGAACAACCGCCCCGCGACGTTCAAGTACCCGCTGTGGAGCCTCAAAGCGGACTTCGTCATGTGGTCCAAGATGGCGACCGGCACGATGGACGCCGAGGTCGCGCGCGTGATGGAGGCCGCCGCCGCGCGCGCGCGCGCCGGCGCGCCGGAGGAGCGCGAGGCGAACGGCAACACGGGGCCGGTCCGCGTCGACGCGCCGTCGGGCGCCGTGAACTGACCGCGCCGCGTTCACCGAGCGTGCACGAACTGGCACGCGCGCCCGGACTTCAATGTCGCGGGCACGTCGAGGCCTCGAACGGGCTACGCTAGGATTCCAGGGCGTTGCCGGGTCGGCACACCTCCTGCGTAGCGGGGTTTCATCATGAACGGTCTCGGCCACGCGCTCGCGCTCATCTTTCCGGTGGCGCTCGTGCTCGGCGGCTGCCCTGCCCACGCCATCGACCCGCCGCCCGTCACCGACCCCGCCGCCCTCGCGCCGCCGGCCGCGGGGACGGGCTTCCAGATCAAGACCGACAGCTTCGAGGTCCCCGCCAACGTCGAGGAGCAAGACTGCTTCTTCTTCAAGGTCGGCGACGTCGCCGCCGCCGCGGGCCTGCCCGCCGGTCAGCCGGTGAACCTTCACCGCGTGCAGATCGTTCAGAAGGAAGGCAGCCACCACATGAACCTCTTCCGGGTCCGGACCCTCCACGGTCTGGACCCGGCGGGCGGTACCGTGCGCGGCCGGGACGGCGAGGGCGAGTGCTTCAAGAGCTCCAATTGGGCTGACTGGCCGCTCGTCGCCAACACGCAGCAGAAGGGGGACGTCGACTGGACATACCCCGACGGCGTCGCCAACGTGCTCGGCGCGGACGAATGGCTCATGCTCCAGACGCACTACGTCAACGCGAGCACGCAGAAGGTCCCCGACAGCAAGGGCGCGGTCGCGGTGAACTTCTACGCGATCCCCGACCGCGAGAAGAAGTACGAGCTCGGTACCCTCTTCGCGACCAAGCAGTCGATCCGCATCTGCTCCAAGAACCCGACGCCGACGTTCGAAGGCAGCTGCCAGATCAAGAGCGCGGCGCCGGTGACGGTCATCGGCGCGAACGGCCACTTCCACGCCCGCGGCAAGGAGTTCGGCATCTACGCGTGGGACGGCACGTCGACGTCCAGACCGAGCGAGTCGCAGCGCTTCTACACGTCGCTGCAGTGGGACGACCCGCCGATGCTCCGCTCGCCGAAGCTCCAGGCGACCATCCCTGCGAACGGCGGCATCTGGTACTCGTGCGCGTACCAGTGGGTGCCGCCGGACCCCGCCATCGGCTGCAAGGGCGTCAACGCCTACGACGAGGCGAAATTCGGGACGACCGCTGACCGGCAGGACTGTTGCTATACCTTCGGCCCGATCGTCGAGCAGAACGAGCACTGCAACGCGTTCGTCTACTATTACCCGAAGCAGGACGACATCGCCTGCCAGTGAGCCTGCCCGTGCTTCGTTTCGCCTCGCGCTTCGCGCCATTCGCCGTCGCTACTGCCGCGAGCCTCGCCCTCGCGGCGTGCCCGGCGCCGTCCGGCGGCGCGCCCGACGCGGGTCAGGACGCGGACCCGAGCTGCGGCGCGCCGTACCTCGGCGATCCGTCGAAGAGCATCGAGCTCGAGATTCACGCGCTCCTCTCCGACGGCCTGACCGATGCGCCGCTCGCCGAAGGTGGGGACCTCGCGCTCGTCTTTCCGCCGCAGGGCGGGCGCGTGGCGTTCGTGGGGGCGCGCGCGACCAACCTCGATCCGTGCGGCGTGCAGCTGAAGGGCGCCCTGCGCGACCTCGGCAACCAGAGCCCGCGCGTCGACGCGCGCACCGTCAACCTGAACCCCACCGGCGACGGCTGGGGCACGACGGCGCCGGCGACGCCGTCGGTCTCCGCCGCCCTCGCGAGCTATTCGAACGTCTCGGCGTGCCCGAATCAGTGGGCGTCGACCGACGTGTTCGACCACGAGTTCCAGCTCGAGGTGACCCTCACCGATCGACGGAAACGCACCATGACCAAGACCATCAAAGTGACCCCACGCTGCAACGAAGCGGTCCGCGTCGTCGAGTGCAAGTGCCTGTGCAAGGTGAACTACGTCCTCGGCGAAGCGTGCGGCGGCCTCCCCGACGGCGGCCTCGACGACGCCGCGGCGCTCGGAGGTGACCGGTGACGCGGGCCCGCCACGCGGCGGTGGCGCTGCTCGCTGCGCTCGCCCTCGGCGGGTGCACCGAGTCGATCCCGCAGCAGATCGGGGGCGACGCGGGGCCCGACGGACCGGCGACGCGCAGCTGGCAAGTCGTGCTTCAGAACCTCGACGGCGCGCTCCTCAGCGTGTGGGGCACGAGCGCGACGGACGTGTTCGCCGTCGGCGGTCCGCACGGCAACACCGGCTTCAATGCGCTCGTCATGCACTTCGACGGCGCGACGTGGAAGCGCCTCGACGCCGCCAACACCGACACGTACTGGTGGGTCCACGGCACGGGCAGCAAGGACGTGTGGATGAGCGGCGAGAACGGCCGCCTCTCGCGCTGGGACGGCGCCGCGTTCAAGCACTACGCGACGGGCACGACGGCCACGCTCTTCAGCGTCTGGGCCGCGTCGCCGACCGAGGCGTGGGCGGTCGGCGGAACCCCGGAGGCGACGGCCGGCCAGCCGAACGACGTCGTGCTCCACTTCGACGGCGCCGCGTGGACGCCGGCGCCGCTGCCGAAGATCTTGGGCCGCACGTACTTCAAAGTGTGGGGCACCGGCGCGGACGACGTGTGGATCGTCGGTGAGGCCGGAACCATCTGGCATCGCACCGGCGGCGCTTGGACGCTCGCGAGCGATCCGCCCGTCGCGCACGGCACGCTCCTCACCGTGCACGGCTGCGGCGCAAAGGACGTCTACGCCGTCGGCGGGCGCGATGTCCTCCACTACGACGGCGCGGCGTGGAAGCCCGAGCCGGTCACGCTCCTCAACGACGTGAACGGCGTCTCGTGCGGCGCGCGCGCGGGCGCTCCGGAGGTGCTCATCGTCGGCAGCGGCGGGCTCCGCCAGCGCAAGGAAGGCGCCACGTGGCAAGACGACTTCGGCGCGCCGCCCTACAAGGACCTGCACGGCGCGTGGGTCGATCCGACCGGCGCCCTGTGGGCCGCGGGCGGCGACTTCGTGGCGCGGCCGCAGCCGAACGTGCAGCGCGCGGGGGTCCTCGCGCACTTCGGCGACGCGCCGGTACCGACGTCGATCACGCCGTAGCGTCGTGGACGCCTGATATCGTTGAGGCGTGGCGCGCGTTCTTCATCACGTCATCGAGGACCCGCGGCCGTGCAACTACCTGCCGGACGCCAAAGCGAGCTTGGAGGTCCGCGTCCTCGACGGCGTCACGCCCCAAGAGGTCGAGGCGATGCTCGAGCGCGGCTGGCGGCGCTTCGGCGCGGTCTATTTCCGCCCGGCGTGCGGCGCGTGCGGCGAGTGCGTGACCCTGCGCGTCGTCACGGCCGACTTTGCGCCGAGCAAGAGCCAGCGCCGCGCGGCGAAGGCGACCGCGCGCCTGCGCCGCACCGTCGGCCGTCCCGTCGTCGACGAAGCGCGCCTCGCGCTCTACCGGCGCTGGCACGCGGGCCGCGAGGCCGTGCGGGGCTGGGAGGCGAGTGAGCTCGACCGAGAGCGCTACGCCTCCGACTTCGCGATGCCGCACCCGTGCGCGCGCGAGGTCACGTTCCACGACGACGCCGCGGGCAAGCTCGTCGGGGTCGGACTCGTCGACGAGACGCCCCGCGCGCTCTCGGCCGCCTACTTCTACTCCGACCCGGACTACGCCAAGCTCTCGCTCGGCACGGCGAACGTCCTCGGCCTCGTCGCCGACGCGAGGGCGAAGGGCAAGCCGCACGTCTACCTCGGCTACCGCGTCACCGGCTGCGCGTCGCTCGTCTACAAAGCGTCATTCGGCCCGCACGAGCTGCTGGAAGGCCGCCCGGCCTTCACGGAGCGTCCGGTCTGGCGTCGCGCCCAAGAGCCGCGACGCGGCCCTCCTCGCGAGTAGACTACCGACCCTCGCGCGCGCTCACGGACCGGTCGTGCCGTCCTCGCGCGCGTACGACTGCATGCGCGTCACGACCATGTTGAGCAAGCGATCCTTCGTGTCCGGCGAGTCCGGCGTCGCGAACGCCCAGCTGTAGTCGGCGGGGAAGCTCTTGCGAATCTTCGTGCGGCCGTTGTTCGGGTAGTTCGTCTCGTCGTTCACGATCTTCGCGAGCCCGGTCGTGTCGCCGGCGTGCTGGTGGCAGCCGATGCAGTTGGTGCCGGCGTTGTGCGCGCCCTTCTCGATGAACGCGTTGCTGCACCACGTCTGCGGGCCGTGCACCGCCTCGAGCGCGTCGCCGAGCGAGCCGCCGAAGCCGCCGCGCGGATCGGGATCCTTTTCGTCGAAGTCGGTCACCGCGCACATCTTGTAGTTCTTCCACGGCCCGCCGAGCTTCTTGATCGCGTCGGGGCGGTCCTGGCCGAAGTCCTCGTCCGCTTTCGGCGAGAACCAGATGGTCGTCCACACCCAGTGGCGGAGCTCCTTCGTGATGATGTGGAGGCCCACGAGCGAGTACTTTTCGCCGCCCGCGAGCGTGACGGTGTACGCGTCCTCGGGGCCGGCCTTCACCATCGGCATGCCGGTCTGCGGCCAGCCGCCGTCGTCGAGCGTGCGCGCGAGGCGCTTGCGGAGCGTGTCGGCGCTCGTGTCTTGCACGGGCAGGCCGTCGGTGACGAGCGCGTCGTTTCGGCGCCACGACGCCTTCACGACGACGGCATCGGTCGCCATCTCGTGCGAGAAGCAGTTGGTGAAGTTCGTCTCCGAGGCGGGCGGCGTCAGGAAGTTGAACGACGTCGTCTTGCCGTTGCAGCCGGCGATCGTGGGGTAGTCGCTGAGGTACTGCCGCACGTAGCCGGGGCTGTACGCCGAGCGCGGGTTGCCGCCGAGACCGTCGACGGCGGTCGGATCGGTCACGCCACCGAGGCGCTTGAAGTAATCGGCCTCGCTGTTCGAGCCGAGCGACGTCGCGTTCCAGTCGAAGAGCGTCGAGATCTCCGCGGCGCTCGGCAGGTCGCGCCGCACGCGGCGGTCCTTGCCGAGGTCTTCGTACAGCTTGGCGAACATGCGATTGAGCTCGTCACCGCCGAGCCAAGTGCGGAAGAGCGGCACCTGGTTCGTGGGGGTGCCGGTCTTCACCTTTCCGTTGGCCGCGATGGTCACCGGCTGCAGGATCTTCTCGAGCACGTGCCAGCCGAGCTCACGCCGCGCCTTCTTCGAGCTGGCGAAGCGCGTCTCGTCGTCGGCCGAGTACGTGTCGGCGCGGTACGGTTGCGCCTTTCCAACGGCGCGTCGCTCGAGCTCCCGGATCGCGCTGTCGCCGTCGCTGGGCGCGGTGTCGGCGGCCGAGCAGCCCGCCGCCGTGGCGAGCACGGCGGCGAAGGCGATCAGGTGGGCGTGGAAGCGGCGCATGGGCGTCTCCGTTCAGGGCGTCGGCGAGGCTTCGACTTGGCGAACGGCCCAATCCGACGC
Source organism: Myxococcales bacterium (assembly GCA_043785185.1). Taxonomy (GTDB): domain Bacteria; phylum Myxococcota_A; class Polyangia; order Polyangiales; family Polyangiaceae; genus JANYHK01. The sequence continues at coordinate 12,868 of JAYVXL010000300.1, read as the reverse complement.
CGCGATGTAATAGTTGCCGTTCGCGTGATCGACGACGAGGAAGTAGAGCCACCCGTCGGAGCGGAAGTGCGGGTACAGCGCGAACTGACCGGGGTTCATCCGCGCGACCTTGACCTTGCGGCCAGTCACGAAGTCCGCCATCCACACGTCCGACGAGCCCTTGGCGTGGAACGCCGGGTCCGTGCCGGCCGGGTAGTCGCTCGGCTCGTTGTAGTGGTGCGTGACGAGGAAGCGCTCGTCGAACGAGATGTTCGCCTTGTTCCCCTTCATGCAGACCTTGCCGAGGTCCGACAGCGCGAAGGTGTAGTTGCCGCCGGTGATCGTCGGGCTGAGCTTCTGCAACGAGTAGCCGAGGGCCCCTTGCGCGCCGGCGACGCGGCTGCCGATCATCTTGCCGGACCGCGCCATCATCGTGTCTCCCTGGTACGGGGTCGCGAGCTTGATGCCGTTGCCTTTGACCTGGTAGCCGTCCGTCACGTCGTTGCCTTTGGCGACGGCGACGAAGATGTTGATCGCGGCGTCGGCGCCGGCGCGCGGCTGCGTGTCAACCGCCGTGGCGCTGTACTGGCCCGAGTCTCCGGCCCAGATGCTGTAGAGGATGAAGCGGTCGCCGACCGAGTTGTCGCCGAGCGTCTGGCCGACGGTCTGGTAGAGGCCGGCCGCGGCGCTGAGGTTCGAGCACTCGGGCTCGCCGAAGGTGACCTGGGTCGTCGTCGGCTTCTCGAGGAGGCTCTGCGCACAGAACTTCGTTCCGCCCTGGAACATGAAGGCCTTGTTGTCGGGCCAGAAGTCCGGGTCGTAGCTCGCGCTGAGACCGATGTCGCGCGACACGCCGTCGATCGTCGCCTGGAGGTCGACCGCTTGCGCGCCGCCGCTCTGCCCGCCGCCCGTGGCGACGAACCGGCCGTCGGCCGACGAGCGCATCCAAAACGAGTTCGGATATTTGAGCTGGCGAAGGATGCGGACGGTGGAGCCGTCCTGCGCCCAACCCTTGGCGAAGGTGGTGTCCGCGGAGCTCGCGAAGATGTCCTTGCCGCCGCGCTTGCCGGTGAGGCACTGCGTGGGGCTCGTCGTGCTCGGGTCGCAACCAAGCATTGCGAGGTGGTTGCTCGTGTTCTGCGCCGACCAGTTCTCGCCCTTGACCTCGCTCGCGTGCGCCTTGAGGGCCGCGAAGTCGTCGCTACAGTCCGTCGGGCGGTTCTCCGGGATGATCTGGTTCAACTGGGGCATGCCCTTCTTGAACCAGGTGAGGATCGTCTCGTACTCCGAAGCCGAGAGGCGCGAGAACTCCGGGAGCACCGGCATGAGCATCTCGGTCCGGAAGTTCGCGTAGAGATCGTCTTGCCCGGCGAAGAGGCTGGCCAGCAGCTTGCCCTGCTTGTACGTCTCGGGGTGGCGGTTCGGATCGACGTTCGCGCCGAGCGCGAGGTGGACGCCGGCGGCCATGATGCCGATGCGCTCGGGCGTGAAGCCGGTGCGACTGTCCGCGGGGTTTTGGCGGAAGTAGTTCAGCTTGTCCGCCGCCGGCGCGCTGCCGCCGAGGAAGGCCATCGCCGCCTTGTACTGCGCGTTCCACTGGCCCAAAGTCAGCGGGTTGATGCTGTGGCAGCCCGTGAACCCGCACGACGGCGGCGCGCTGGCGCTGCGCACTTGAGGAGCGCCCATGATCTTGAGCGCGGCGGTGGCGAGCTCGGTGTCGGTGAGGGCGCCGACCTCCACTTCACTAGAAGGCGCCGGCGTGCTCGAGCACGCGGCGCTCGAGGCGGCGGCAGCGACGAGGAGGGAGAGCGCGATTCCGTATCCGAGTTTGCGCATGATGCAGAGCCTTCAGCAGGAACCATGCCTGTAGGTAGATGTGGCCCTTCCCAGCACAATCACGCACTTAAACCCGATCGGACCGATTGGGCCGTGGATCAGGTGGATCAATCTCGCGACTCAGCAGACAACACGCTAATTTCATTAATGAAAAAACTCATTTTTCGGCGCTTTGACGGATCATCGACGGCTCACCTTCACTTACGAAGTCGTAAAATGTAGGCAGATTGCATACTGGCACACTGCGTGCTGAGGGCCCTGGTATGGACCTCCCCCGCCCGAGCCTCCGCACCCTTGGACTCTTCGCGGCCCTTGGCGTCGCCGCTGCCTCCTCGATCGTCAACTGCGCAGCGCCGGTCGCGGACGAGACGCCGGCCGGCGACGAGGCGCTCGGTGTCGACAACAAGTTCGGGCTCGGCCTCCGCTACGACGCCGCCGCCGGGACCGTCCAGGCAACGCTCAAGCAGGACCTCGCGCCGGGCGAGCGCATCTACGTTCGCGTGCGCCGGACGCAGCCCGAGAAGATGTCGCAGAAGGCCATCGACTGCGCGGCCATCGCGTCGCAGGGCGTCGCCCTGACCAACGGCCACCGCGACGTGGGCGGCAAGCTCGTCTTCGAGGGGCCCAAGGTCGAAAAGTCGATCATCGACCTCCTCCACGTCTACGACGATCCGCGCTGGGCGACGGGCGCCGTCGATCAGGCGCTCAAAGACGACCTCAAGGCGAACGGTTCGGTGCCGATCGTCGAGGCGTGCAAGATGAAGGGCGACACGTTCAGCGCGAAGCTGCAAGTCAACCTCGCGTACGCGTGGGACGTCGGCACGCTGGAGAAGGCGACCGGGCTCGGCAGCCGGGACGTGCAGATTCGCGCGGCCGACGCCGGCGCGACGACGGGCCTCACCGAGACGACGGTGCGCAGCCAGATCGAATACGGCCAGCTCTGCGTCGACGACCTCGGCGAGATTCCGTTCTTCAAGAAGAACGGCCAAGGCAAGTACGACACGTTCAACTGCCGCGACCTCGTCGGCACCACCGCGACCGCGACGACGGGCCCAATCCCGGGCGTCGAAGGCGGCATGATCCCGGTCACCGTCAACGGCGTCGCGCAGACCAAGTGCAGCCCGGGCAAGGAGCTCGGCCCCGACCGCGAAGACTACGCGTGCATGGACAAGGCCGATCACGGCATGTTCCTCGCGAGCGGCGGCGTCCAGCCCGGCCCGATGGTCGTGACCGCGAAGAACGATCGCGGCACGCACTGGCTCCTCCTCTGCCGCAAGGTCTCGGACGACGGCAAGGGAATGACCAAGTCGACGATGTTCAACGACATGGCCATGATCGGCCACAACCCGCGCACCGGCCGGACGTGCTTCTTCCAGAACGCCATCGGCACCGGCCGCGACGGCGTGCACGTGCCGCACCCCGCCGACGTCGAGAAGTCCGCGACGGTCTGGTCGACGAGCGTTCAGACGTATTGCACCGGCCAGTGCCACGCGGCCGACCCGTTCGTCCACTCGCCGTGGATCGACGGCGCGAAGCGCTCGACCGGCAACCCGATCGTGCCGAAGATGGGCGAGCACCCGGACTTCCCCATCAGCCAGCTCGACGCGCCGTACAGCCTGATCGCGGCCGACAACCTCGGCTTCGCGCTCCCGAAGCAGCTCGTCAACGACGAGGTCGGCGCGTGCAACAACTGCCACCGCCTCGCGGGCAACACGCTCGGCGGCGGCGGGGGCCACGACTTCGCCCAGTGGGCGACCGGCACGGGCGACGACTACTATTCGAACATCACCGACCAGGGAAAGACGTTCGACGCGTCGCACTGGATGCCGCCGCGCCTCGAGGGAGTCACCGCGGCCATGTGGGACACGAGCAAGTTCGGCACCGCGCTCGCGTTCATGAAGAAGTGCGGGGCGAACCCGTCGGACGCCTCCTGCCTCTGGGCGGACGTGCCGCGCGGCAACTTCAACAACCCGAGCACATCGCACTGAGAGCTGCGATAGGCTTGCCCGCGTGAAGCGCGGGCTCGTCGTGGTGGGATCGATCGTCGGCGTGTACGCCTGGGCAGCTTGCTCGAGCGACACGCCGTCGGCCGTTAATGGCGGGCCGGAAGCGGGCGCCGACGCGACCGTCGAGGGCGGCAGCGTGGACGCCGCGCCGGACACGCGCGGCGCGCTCGACGCGGCCGGCGACGTCGCGCCGGAGGCCGAAGGCGATTCGGCCGCTGCCGACGCCGGCGCAGACGCGGACGCGGACGCCGACGGCGCGGTCGACGGCGCCGCCCCCGACGCCTTGGCCGACGGACGCGAGACCTTCAGCGACCTCTACGTGAGCGTGCTCATGGCGAACGGCTGCGCGCCCCACCACAGCAATCCCAACCCGTTCGGCGGTCTCGACATGAGCACGCAAGGTAGCGCGTACGCCAACCTGGTCGGCGTGCCCGCGGGCGACGCGGGGTGCGGGACGCGCGTAGTCGCGGGCGACGCATCGGCGAGCCTCCTCTATCAAAAGGTCAGAGGCACGCAGCCCGTCGGCTGCGGCGCGCAGATGCCCCTGAACGCGCCGCCGATCTCCGCGGCGGACATGGACAAGATTCGCGCGTGGATCGATCAGGGCGCGCGGGACGATTGAGGGGAGGTGCGCCGCGCGGCACCCGGGCGCGTCGCCGCGACCTCCGTTTCAACCAGTGCGGGCGGAGGGACTTGAACCCCCACACCTTGCGATGCCAGAACCTAAATCTGGTGCGTCTGCCATTCCGCCACGCCCGCTTGGAACGTATTCTCGCTCACTTCGTGGATGGACGCGACGGTGCGTCGAGGCCCGTGAGCCGCGATCGCCGACCGCCGCCCGGCGAGCCGAGCGATCCACCCCACGACGCGCGGCGCGCCCCACCGCGCTCGCCCAAGCGCCGGAGATCACACGGTGGTCGGGCTGCGCGGCTGCGGTGCGACATTTGCACACCTCGCTCTGTTCACCAAGGGGGCGTGCTCCTCGACGAGATCCCAGCGGGCCACCTCCGCGACGCCGCGGCGGCCGACGCGCTCGCGAAAGGGCCGCTGCCGCTTTCGCCGCGAAGCGCGTGGTCGACACCTCACCCAGTTCCCGCAGCGGTCGTGCGCCGACGCGCTCGCCGGGAGCGTCGGCGCGGTGGCGACCGACATGGTCCTTCAGCGGGTCGACTGGGCCGACGAGATCGCGAACCGCGTAGGCGTCGGGCAGCTCGTCAACCCGGACGTCGACTGGGCCGACGCGGGGCGACGAGTATCAGTTCGGACTGTCGGGCCAGTGGACCCCGGTGTCGACGTCCGTGATGTCGACCCGGTGAAGCTCTCCTGCTCGGCCGCGGGCTCCGCCCAGGTTGGACGATGACGTTGGTGTTCGCGTCGGCGACCGAGCAGGCGACGCCGCCCCCCGAGCTTCGCGCTCTTCTCGCAGACCCGCAGGCCCTCTCGCGACGACGAAGACTCAGCCCTCCAGCTCGTCTCCCTCATCGTCATCGTCGTCGTCACCGCGCGGCGCGTGCTCTATCTTCGACGCGATGGTGCACCTCGTCGCCGGGACGGTCGTCGGGGTCTTCGCCGCGCTCGGGCTCCTTCACTTCTATTGGGCGGCCGGTGGCCTGTGGGGCGCGGCCGCCGCGGTGCCCGAGGTGACGCGCGCGCGGCGGTTCGAGCCGGGCAAGCTCGCCACCGTCGTCGTCGGCGTGCTTCTCTGCGCCGCGGCCGCGCTCGTCGCCGTGCGCGCGGGGCTCGCGGTGATGACGGCGATGCCGGCGTGGATGGCGCGCGCCGGCACGTGGACGATCGCGGCCGTGATGCTCGCGCGCTTCGTCGGCGACTTCCGGTATTTCGGCGTGATGAAGCGCGTGAAGGGGACGCGCTTCGCCCGGCTCGACACCGTCCTCTACGCGCCGCTGTGCCTCGCGCTCGGGATCGGGTCTGCGTGGGTCGCGTGGTGAACGGGCGATTTTCCGACACATCTTGAGCGGTGCTAAGATCCATCTTCGTGAGACGGCGCGCCAAAACTCTCGCCTCGGCTGCGGGCTTCGCGCTCGCGGTGGGCGCGCTCGGGGTGTCAGCGTGCGGCCTCGATCTCACCGGCACGCTGGGCGCGGACGGCGCGGACGGCGACGCGCCGGACTCTGCGGACGACGCGCGACCGGATCGCACCCTGCCCCTGGGCGACGCCGGCGTCGACGCCGCGGGCGACGGCGCCAGCTCCGACGACGCCGCGGTCGACGTCGCGCCGCCCGTGGACGCGCCCGTCGACGCGCCGCGCGACGCACCCGAGGAGAGCGCGGGGCCGTGCGCGCGCGTTGACGGCGGCGCCGGCATACTCTGCGGCGCCGTGTGCGTCGACCCGCTCCACGACCATGACCACTGCGGCGGCTGCGCGCCGTGCAACGCGTGGGCGGCGTGCGAGCTCGGCGTGTGCGTCGACGTCGCCGCCGCGCTGCAGGCCTTCCGCTACGAGCAGCCGTGCGACGGCGCCACGCCGTTCTGCGCGACCGGCGGCGCCGGCTCGAAGACGGCCACGCTCACCGGTACGACGGGCGCGAGCTACCAGCTGAGCGTCCGCGTGCGGGGCGTCGTCGAGCAAAAGTCATACGTCGGCAGCTCGAGGGGCACGGCGACGGGCACCAACGCCGGCTTCTTCGCCGTCAACGGCACGCCCGCCGTCGACGGATGGAACATCTACTCGATGATCGTCGCGCAGCCGTCCTATACCGCGTACTTCAATGCGGGCATGTCGGGGCACGCGTACGTCGACGGGGTCGACTACACCGCCACGATGAAGGTCGCCGCGAGCACGACGTTGACGCTCGGCTGCGATCCCCGCGACGGCCTCGAGGCGCCGAACGTCGCGTCCGGGGGAGGGCCGATCGTGATCCCGGGGATTCCGCCGGCGCCGGCGGCGTTCGGGGGGCAGTTCCTCCAGCTCGACGTGACGACCGTGAAGACGGTTCCTTGAGCGTCGCCGGCCGGAGACCGCTCACGGGCCGCGCGGATAGCTGCCGAGCAGCTTGACCATCGGGCAGTGCGCGCGCAGGCCGGTCAGCGCGGCCGCCACCTCCGCGTCGTCGCGGTGACCCTCGACGTCGGCGAGGAACACGTAGTCCCATGCGCGCTGCTGCGTCGGCCGCGACTCGATGCGCGTGAGGTTCACGCCAAAGTCCTCGAGGATCGAGAGCACCTGGCGGAGCGCTCCTTTGCCGTCCTTTACGCTGAACGCCATCGTCGTCTTGTCGCGGCCCGTGCGCGGCGCGTCCTCGCGGCCGAGCACCACGAAGCGCGTCGCGTTCTCGGGACGGTCTTGGATTCGCTCGCGCAGCGTCGTGAGGCCGTGCAGCTCGCCGGCCAGCGCGCTGCCGATCGCCGCGGCGCGATCATCCTCGCGCGCCTCGCGGGCCGCGGCGGCGGTGGACGTCGCCTGCACGACCTGCGCGGCGGGGAGGTTCTTCGCCAGCCATCCGCGGCACTGCGCGAGCGCCTGGGGGTGCGAGTACACGCGCTCGACGCTCGGCAGCGCGGCGGCGCGCGAGAGCAGGCAGTGCGAAACCTCGAGCACCACCTCTTGCCGGATGACGAGCTCGCCGGCGAGGAGCGCGTCGACGGTGAACGTCACCGAGCCCTCCGTCGAGTTCTCGATCGGCACGACGCCCGCCGCGCAGGATCCCACGCGAACCGCGTCGAAGACCCCCTCGATCGTCGCCGACTCCTGGTAGCGCGCCGCGAGGCCGAACAGCGCGTGCGCCGCCATCTGGGTGAACGTGCCTTCGGGTCCGAGGAAGCCGACGTGGATCGGCTCCTCGAGCGACAGGCACGCGCTCATCACCTCGCGGAACACGAAGCGGATGGCGTCGCGCGGGAAGCGGCCCGCGCCCCGCGCGGCGACGCGTTCGAGCACCCGTCGCTCGCGCTCCGGATCGTGGAACCGCGCCGCCGGCGCCGCGCGCTTGGCGTCGGCGACGGCGCGCGCGATCTCGGCGCGTTCGGCGAGGAGGGAGAGGATCTTGTCGTCCACGTCGTCGATGCGCTGGCGAAGCGGTGCGAGCGGCGCGGACGGTGCGGGAGTCTGGTCTTCGGGGCTGCGGCTCATCGCCGCGAAGCATACCTGTCAGCCCCCGCTCTCGAAGCGCAGGCCGAACGCCAGCGCTTGCCCGCCCAGGATCGCCGCGTCGGCGCCGCCGAACGCGCAGACACGAATCCTTGGGCTCGAAATCGCCGGCGGACAGACGTCGATCTCGGCGTGCCCGCCGACGCGCAGCAGCGTCGTGGCCGAGCCCTCGAACCGGCCGCGCTCGCCGCCGACGACCAGTTCGCGCGACGCGAAGACCGACAAGGTCGGTCGGGCCTGCGCCTCGAAGAGCCAGCCGCGGGCCGGCACGTAGTAGCTCACGCCGGGGAGCCCGAAGCCGTACCAAAACGTGCCGCCGCTCGTGAGCGTCGCGCCGTCGGGCGCGGCGGCGCTCCGGCCGCCTTGGAGGATCGCGATCGACGCTCCGAGGATCGGCACGCCGAAGCCGCCCCGCCCGCGCCAGCGGAGATCGAGGCCGCCACCGACGCCGTTGAGGCCGTCCTGCCCAGGCACCTCGCCCACCTTTGCGGCGAACGGGTAGTGCGTTTGCAGCGGGATGCTGGGCGCCGCGCCGGAGAGGTAGCGAAGGTCTACGCCGAACGAGAATTCCGCGATGCGCGCGTGCTCGGAGCCCTCGCCGTCGTCGGCGCGTGCGCGCGTCGCGGACGCGAGGACGAGCGCGCCTGCGAGGAGCAGCGTCGCGCGCGCCTTCACTGGCAACCCGCGAAGCGGAGCGTCCCCGTGATTCGTCCGTCGGCGGAGGCGCAGTCGATCCTCGCGTACCCGTCGATGAAATACGCGCGGTGGCCCTCACGGTTGCCGCCCACGTGCGTCCAGTCGACCTGCTCCACGACATCGAGCGTCGCGCAGTCGCGGCGGTCGTAGTAGACCGGCTCTGCGCGGCCGAGGCCGGTCACCTCCAAGCGCGGCCCGCTCCCGCTCACCGAGAGGCGCACGTTCGGAACGGCGCCGCCCCCCGGCGCGTCGACCGTCTGGGCGCCGGACTGATCGGCCGTGCACTGCGCGGGCTCGAGCTCCCACGACGCCAGCGACGCGCCCTCGGCGTGAACGTGCCCGTCGACCGTCGACAGCGGGGTGGTGCAGGCGGCGAGCAGGAGCAGGGGCCAGAGCCTCCGGTACGTCATCCCGCCCTTCGAAGAGCAACGCATGTACCAGGTTCGGCGGCGGCCAACTCGGCGTCCACGCGTGGGCGCGCTGGGCGTCGCGCCCCGGCGTCGGCGCGCGACTGGGACCCGCGCCCCTCGTGCGCGCGGAAGTCATCGCGTCATGAATAAAGCCGCCGGGCGACCGTCCCCGAAGACGATGGGGATCGCCCGCGCCCTTCAGCCCGCCGAGACGGGGGCCCGCGCAAACGCGGGGCCCGCGACGCGAAACAGAACGCACGAGATGTTGTCCGGGCCGCCGAGCGCGTTGGCGCGGGCGACGAGGGCGTCGCACGCGGCAGGGAGGTCCTCACCCGCGCGAAGGAGGCGCGCGATCTCCTCGTCCGCGACGACGCCGTGCAAGCCGTCGGAGCAGAGGAGCACGACGTCGCCGTGTGCGAGCGTCGTCCGCGTGACCGCCACCTGCAAGCGCGCCGTGCTGCCGAGCGCCTGGAGGATGACGTTCGGCCCGACCATCGCGCGCACCTGCTCGGGCGGCGTCCCCGCCTTGCGCAGCATCTCCACGAGCGTCTGATCTTCGGTCACTTGCATGAGGCGCTCGCCGCGCAGCACGTACGCGCGGCTGTCGCCGACCTGCGCGCAGACGAGCGTGCCGTGCGCGACCAACGCGAGCGTCGCGGTCGTTCCCATCCGCGCGTAGGCGCGATCCTCGAGCGCCACGCGACGGATCCGCGCCGACGCGGCCTCCAGGCTCGCGACGACCGCGCGCTCCACGTCCGCCTCGGCGACCGCGAGCGAAGCCGGCGGCTGCGCGTTGGAGTGCATCCAGAACGCGCGCATCGCCGCCACGATCGTCTCGACCGCCAAACCGCTCGCAAGCGCGCCGCCCGCCTCGCCGCCCATCCCGTCGCACACGAGGCCGTAGAAGCTCGAGGCCGACGCGCAGAGGTCGACCGCGGCGGGCGGCTCCCACGACGCGCCGCGCGCGGCCTCGCCGAGCGCCGCACGATCCTGGTTGTCCCCCCGCTCGAGGCCGCGATCGCTGCGCACCGCGCCGGTGACCGCGACGCGGGCGCGCAGAGGGGAGGGGAACGGGTCGGGCTCGGGGTGATAGCGGCTCATGCGGTTCAATCTGAAACAGAAACTAAAGATGTCAACTGCTGACAGCTGATGTCACCCGTTGGGATGACGCTCCACAGCTTCCGCGGTAGGCTCTCCTTCGTGACGCGCCCCAAGTCGCCCGCACCCGCCGAAGCTCCGTCTGCCGAAGACTGGCAGGCCCGCCTCGGGCAGGCGATGGACGCGCGCGAGCTCAGCGGCGGCGAGCTTGCGCGGCGCGCGGGCTTCACCTCCCAGTACGTCAACTCGCTGCGCTCGGGCGATCGCGGCGCGCGGCTGCCGCTCGACACCGCGCGCAAGCTCGCGCACGCGCTCGGCGTGTCCGTCGACTGGCTCACGAGGGGCGAGGGCCCGCGCGAGCGCATGAGCGACGTGTTCGTCCTCGACTCCGCGGGGACGCCGACCCCGTACCGACCGCAGACGCCGCCCGACGCGTACCCGAGCCGCGCCGAGGCGATCGCGCTGCTCGCGCATGCCGCGCAGCCGGAGGTGCTCGAGGCGCTGCGCGCCGTCGTCCCGGAGAGTGATGGCGACCCGGGACGCGAGTTTTGGATCGGCTACGCGAAAGAGCTGGCGCGGGATCTGCGGCGCATCAAGAGCGATCCCGACTTCGCCTCGCCGAGCGACGCGCGGGACGGCCGGGAGCCGCCGCCGAAATCGGCCTACATGCCCGCCGCGAAGAAGAAGTGACCCGCGTAGCGCTCGAGCGGTCGACCCGCGCGCGCGCGGCGCTCGGCGACGCTCACAACTTCGGCCGCCGCGTCGCGATGCGCGGTCGCCGGGTCCGGAAGCCGCGCACGCTCCTCTGGGAGTGGCTCGTCCTCTCGGGCAAGAGCCCGCTCCGGCGCGTGCTCGACGCGGCCGCCGCCGCGGACCCGCTCGGCGAGGGCGCGTTCGCGTTCCTCCCCGACCTCGCGTTCTCCGCGCCGCGCGCGCGCGCCGGTGGGGAGGTCGAGCGCGTCGTCCTCCGGCCGCTGACCAAGCTCTCGCGCGAGGGGCGAACGCAGCTCGCGCGCGTGGTCGGCCGTGCGATCGCGCTCTTCACGTGGCTCGGCGTCGCCGATCTGCATTGGGAGAACCTCGTCCTCGGCGCCGGCGCACGGGGCCGCATTATTTTCGCGCCGCTCGACGTCGAGATGATCCTCGCGGAGCTCTCCCTCCCGACGCAGACGAAGCTCCTGCCCGACGCTGACCCCGAGTACGCCGACGTCTGCCGCCACGCGTGCGGCGTGCGGCGCGCGCTGCCGTACCTCGGCAAGCCCGTCGCGGCCGCGGACGTCGTCGCGATGGCCGCGGCGTACGACCGCGCGCTCGCGTTCCTGGATCGCCACGCGCGCGCGCTCGCCGACGCCGTGGCGCGCGTGCCGGGCGTGCGCGAGGCGCCGATCCGCGTCCTCCTTCGCGGCACGGGCGAGTACGTGCGCGCGCTCGAAGCGCCCGCGGCGCCCATCTGGCCGCCGCTCCTCGTCGCCGAGGAGGAGCAGCTCGCGCGCGGCGACATTCCGTACTTCTTCCGCCTCTACGGTCGACGCGGGATTCACTACTTCGCGGACCGCGCGCTCCGGTCGATCGGCACGCTCCCGCTCCGCGGCGACGTGCCGCAACTCGACCCGATGCTGTCGCTCGCGCGCGGCCTCCGCTCGCGGGCGCGCGCGACGCTGCGCGCCGAGGGTCTCTTCACGCTGCTCGGCGCCTTCGATGACGCCGCGCTCAGAGGAACCCACGCCGACGGCGACTTCGCGGTGACGTTCGGCGCGCGCACGCTCACGGTGACCCGGGGCGGCGAGCGCGAGGCGCTGTCGTTGACGCGCAGCCTCCGCGCGTTCGTCGGCAGCGTGTACCTGCCCTGCCGCTGCGGGGAGGTGCGCGCCGTGTTCGTACCGCCGGTCACGGCGTGCGTCACGGGCCGCCGCCCGCGCGCGCGCACGCACGCCTAAAGCCGCGTGCGCGCCCCCCTGAGCCGTGGTAACCCGCGGCCCGTGGACGAGCTCCCGTGCGAGACCTGCCGGCGCCCCCGCGCCGCGTGCGTGTGCGACCGCATCATCGCGCACGAGACGGCGCGCCGCGTCCTCATCCTGCAGCATCCGCAAGAGCAGGACGCGCTGCTAGGCTCCGCGCAGATCGTCACGGCGAGCTTGCCGAAGGCCCAGATCGTCATCGGCCTCAGCTGGCGCAGCTTCGCGCACGCGCTCGGCGAGGAAGACGTCGACGTCAAAAAGTGGGCGGTCCTCTTCCCCGACAAGGAGGCCGAGGGCGGGCAGGTCACCGCGCGCGGTGGCGCGGTCCTCGAGCCCCGTGCGCTCGATGGCCTCGTCGTCCTCGACGGCACGTGGTCGAAGGCCAAGAGCCTATGGTGGCGTAACCCGTGGCTCGTGAAGATGAACCGCCTGACGCTCAAGCCCAAGCAGCCCTCCATCTACGGTCGCCTTCGCCAAGAGCCGCGGCGCGACTACGTGTCGACGCTCGAGTCCGTCGCCGCCGCGCTGACGCTCTGCGGGGAGCCGCCGGAGATCGAGGCGAGCCTCTCGCGCGTGTTCCGCACGCTCGTGCAGCGCGTGCGCGACGCGAATGTCACGAAGGAGGAGCGGCGCCTCCCCAAGCGCACACGCCCGCCGAGGGCACCGGGCTCGGGGCCAGGCCCGACCGAGTAGCGAGCTCGGCGCGTCACGAACGCCGGAGGCGCCGTTCGACAACAACGGGCTCCGTTGCATGCGCGGACTCGGGTATCCTCCGTG
>JAYVXL010000299.1:0-6752 GCA_043785185.1 Myxococcales bacterium | reverse complement strand
GGTGCTCGCCGTCGAGCCACACGTCCGCGAGGGTGGCGAGCCCGCCCAGTCGAAGGGTCACCCTCTCGCCCGGGCCGCGCGGCGCGACGTCGACGTTCCCGCGGAACCACCAGTCCTCCGCGTCGAAGTCGCGGGGGGTCTCCACGCTCCATTCCGACGCCGCCGCGAGCGCCCCGGCGGCCGTACCGGGCACGCGCGCGGGCGACCAGCGGGCGCCCGCGGCGTCGAGGCGCGCCGGCCCGTCGACGAGGCCGGGCGGCAGCGCGGCGCACGTCCACCCTGCCGGGGCCGGCGTGACCGTGGTCCCCGTGGCGGCGCGGACCTTCGCCACGCTCAGCCCCCGTAGCGCCGGGCGAGGTGCGCGACACCCTCCGACCACGCGCGCTCCAGGTCCGCCAGCATCGGCCCGAAGTCGACCGCCTTCCTCGCCCCGACCGCTCTGGCCGTCTTCAAGACGAGCGCCTTGCTCCCATCGGAGATGGCCATGAACGACGCGGCGCTCTCGTCGAGCCCCGCCTCACCGTGCCCGCCGAGCCAGCGTAAGTAGAGCGCCGCCAGCTCGAACGCCGAGCCGAGCTGGCGGATCGTCGCGAACGCGTAGACGTGGTACGCGCCGAGCCCCTCCCCTTTGAGACGCTCGACGTCCTCGCGAAACTTCGTGGCGAAGCGCGCGACCGGGTTGTCGTCGGGGCGTCGGCCGAGGTGCTTCTTGAGATGCTCCACCGACCGGCGTACCAGGTCCGGCGCGTCGCGCCGAACGACGCGGGCCGTGCGGACGAACTCCGCGAAGAACGGCATGAACGCCGCATCGGGCGGCGCGCCGATCCGAAAGAGGCTCACGAAGTCCGCGCCGCCGAGCGCGTGGTAGCCACCGTTGTGAAAGTAGCCCAGGCTCTGCGTTTCCACGTCGAGCTCCTGGATCCCGATCGTCGTCTTCGTATGCTGGGTCCGGTAGTCGGTCCCCGCCGTGTCCGGCAGATAGAACGCGTCGGCCTCGGCGAGGACGAGCTTGCCGCCGCGCAGCATCTCCGCCGCGCTCTCGACGAGGGGGCGGTAGACGTTGAGCTCCTGGATGTCGAGGCCGTAGAGCGACGTGAGGTCCTCGTGCGGGGGCTTGAAAAAGGTGAACTGATCCCCCTCCCAGTCGAGCCCCATCACGAAGCCGAGGCACGCGTGCGGATCGCACCCCAACGCGTGCAGCACCTCGATCCACACGTCGATGTAGCAGTTCGATTCGCCCCACGCGCGCGACGCGCCATGGAGCGCGTGCGGCACGTACTCTTTCGGGTCGATCGGCCGGAGCGCGGCGACCCTCACGGCCAGAGCTTCTCCCGCACGGCAAGAGGCCACGCTGCCGGGTCGAACCCGTGGTGCTTGAAGAGCGCCATGCACACGCGCTCCATCCCGAAGCCTAGGCAGGCCGTGTTCGCGAGGTTGCCGTCGGCCGTCTTGATGTCGAAGATCTTCCCGAAGTGGTCCTGGTGCCAGTTGAAGGAGCAGACGGCCGTGGGTTTCTCCTCGGAGATGACCGGGATCGTCACCTCGAACTTGAGCTGCTGTTCGCGCTGTGTCGCCGCCAGCATGCGCCCACCGCGGCCGAAGAACGGATCGCTCGCGACCTCCGGCTTCGCGGGGAGGCCGAGCGAGCGCATGAGCGCCACGCCGCGCTCGAGCCACATGTCCCGCCACGCGACGACGACGTCGGGCGGCCCCACGCGCACGAACTCGCGAACGCGGAAGGCCTGCATACGCGTCGGCTCAGGCGACGGCTCGTGCCGGAAGACCCAGTTCTGCATGTCGACGAGGCGGCCGCCCGCCGGGACCGTGCCGGTGAAGCTTGGGTACACCGGGTAGCAGGCCGCCGGCGTGAGGACGACATCGGTCATCGTCTGCAGGTGCCCCCACCCTTCACCCGCGTGCACGCGGGCCGAGAGCTCGGCGTGCTCCTTCTCCTTGCCCGTGAACGAGAAGACCGCGCCGGCCAGCTGCGGGAACGAGTCCAAAAACTCGCTCTTCTCGAAGACCTTCCGGTCGAGCGTCGGCGGGAAGAGCATCTTCTCGGCGCCGTCGTCCCTCGCGACGAGAGAGACGTGGTCGTCGAAGCGCCGCAGCACCTCCTCGAAGACGGCGTTTCGCCCGAAAATTCCCTGCACGCCCGTCGGGATGATGAGGCCGGAGCCGACCAGCCCGTCGTAGAGCTCCTGTGATGAGTACGTTGCCCCCATTTGGCTCGCCCGACCTCGTTCAATCGTCCTTGAGGACGAGCAGCATCGACGCGTTCGTCGCGAAGATGCGATCGTTGCCCACCATGAGCGCCGCCGAGAGCGCGTCGCGCAGGTGGCGCCCGATCGAGAATTTCGAGTCGTTCTTGTAGCCCATGATCCCGCAGATCTGCATCGCCTGATGGACGATCTGGGCCACGAGCTGCGAGGAGGACACCTTCAGGTTGTTCATCTTGAGCGCGAAGGCGATCGACGAGAGCGCTTTTTTCCCCTGCGCCTCTTGCCCTTCCTCCTTCATGAGCGCCTCGCATTCACTGGCGACGTCGTGCACGTTCGTCCGCATCGATTGCAGCAAGCTCGACACCTCCGCGAGGCGGAGCGCGCTCGGGGGGACCGTACCCGGCTTCGCGCGCGCTTGTTGGCGCACGAAGGCGCGCGCGCGCCGCACCGCGCCGACGGCGATGCCAAGCCAGAGGCTCGACCAGAGGACGTGGCTAAAAGGTACCTGCGTCTCGCTGGCGACGTCGGCGAACGGCGTCGTGAAGATCTGCCCGTCCTCGCCGCTCGACTGCAGGAGGAACGGCGGGCTACACGTGCCGCGCATGCCGAGCGTGTCCCAGGCGCCCCGCACGGTCAGCGTGTAGTCCTTCTTGCGGACGAGGACGAAGATCTGATCGTTCGGTGGGGCGTCGTCGGCGCGCCGCGCCTGAAAGAGGATGTCGTCGGCGTGGGCGCCGTACGAGATCGTCGTGCAGTCCTTGTCGAGCGTGAAGCGGCCGGCGCCGTCGTGGACGACAGCGCATTTGCTCGCGCGCATCTCCCCGCCGATGCCCACCTCGCTGGTGGCGGACGCGATGAGGTACTGATCACGCGCGAGGTCCGCCGCGTAGCCTCGGTAGTACGGCTGCCCCATCGCGTGGCGCAGCACGCTCGCCACCTGGATGTGGTGCATCGCGAAGACCATGGCCGCCGATGCGCAGTGTTGGCCCAGCGCCTCGCACATCGCTGCGAGCTCGATCATTCCGCAGCCGAGCCCGCCGAGCGCGCGCGGGACGAGCGCGCTCATCATCCGCGCATCCTTGAGGGCCGCGATCGCTTCGTGCGGGAAGCGGCCCTCGCGATCGACGGCGTCGGCCGCAGGCCCGGCGATCTCTTCGGCGATACGCCGAACGAGCTCGATGGCCGACGGGCCGGTCTCATTGGCGTCCGCGCCCCGCTCCTGCGACATCATCGCTCCTTCGTGAGCTCCTCGAGCGCGGCTTCAATCGCGGCAACGCTCTCGAATACCCCGCGGCGCAGCATGCGATCGGGGAACTCCACGTCGAACGTCCCTTCGAGCGCGAGCATCACGTTGACGCTCGCGTGCGACGTCATGCCTGCCTGGTAGAGATCGCCGTCGTCCGCGAGGGCGTCCACGTCGACCGCCAACCGGGCGTGCTCCTTCAAGATGGCCCTTATCTTTTCCTTCATGAATGACGGGCCCCAGGTGCGCGGGTGGAGAGGCGTGCGCGGGTGGAGAGGCGGCTCACTGTCGGGCGCGCCCGCCTGCCCACGCCCATGCCCATGCCCATGCCCATGCCCATGACCGTGGCCAACGCGAGGTCCCCCTCGTGGCTCAGGGAGAGGACGAGGGAGCCCGCACCGGCGCGACGTGCGGCGAGCGCTGCGGCGCCGGAGAGCGCGACGCCGCACGAGCCGTCCGCGGCTTTGGTCACCTCGATGGAGCGTGGATCGACGCCGGCGTCCGTCGCCCGAAGCGCCTTGAGGGTGGCCTCCTTTGCGGCGAAGCGCGCGGCGAGGCGGCGGCCCGTTTCGGCGGGCGACGAGAGCGCGTAGGTGATCTCGGCCGGGGTGTAGATGCGCGCGAGGTAGCGATCACCGAACGCCCGAAGCGCCGCTTCCACCGCTCGCACGTCGACCAAGTCCGTTCCGAGCAAGATCCCAGGCATCCGACGTTCTCCGCCAGGCATTAGCATACGCGCCGTCCCCCGATCCGGTAACATTATCCAACCAGCCGATGGCGAAGCCCGAGGTCGACGTCGCGCACGATACGGACGCGCCCAGCGGGACCCTGCTCGCCATCCAGAACGCGCTGAAGCTTGGCAGCTCGCTCCTCTTCACGTGGGGCATCGCCTTGGCGATGCGGCTGCTCTTGCCGCGGTACCTCGGGCCGATCCGCTTCGGAACGCTGAACTTCGCCGACGGCTTCACCGCGGCGTTCTTCACGCTGCTGGGGCTGGGCGCCGACGCCTACATCCGCAAGGAGGTGGCCGTTCGCCCCGACCATGCGAGCGACTTCTTCGGCGGCACCTTCGTCATCCGCGGCGCGATGACGGCGGGCATCTTCGCCGCCATGGCGCTCGTCATGAGCGTCACGGGACGCTCCGCGGAGGTGCAGCACGTCGTGCTCCTCTACGGCGCGACGCAGTTCTTCGTGACCGCCAACGCGACGCTGTCGGCGATGCTCCACGCGAAAGGGCGCGTCGGAGCGATGAGCGTCCTCGCGGTGGCCACGAAGGTCGTGTGGGCGCTCGGCGTCCTCGCGGGGATGGCGACGAACGCCGGCCTCTGGGCCTACGCGGCCGCCTACCTGGCGTCGGAGTCGATCGAGACCGTCGTCCTCTACCGGCTCGCACAAACGCACCTCGGCCTGCGCTTCCGGATCGACAGGCCACAGACGAGAGCGATGCTCGTCGCCTGTTTGCCGTACTACCTCAACGCGTTCGCGACGGGAGCGTACGGCCGGCTCGACGTCTCGCTGCTCGAGTTCATGGGGAACACGAAAGAAGTCGGCTGGTACGGCTCGTCGGTCGCGGTGGCTGGGCTCACGCTGCTCATCACCCCACTCATCGGCTGGGTGCTCATGCCGATGTTCGCCCGCGCCGTCGCGCGTTCGAGAGAGGAGTTCCACGAGCAGATCCGAAGATCGATGGAGCTCATCCTGACCGTCGCCATTCCCGCCTCGCTCATGATCAACCTCGGGGCGGACTTCTGGATCCACGTCGTCTTCGGCGACGCGTTCGCGCCCGCGGTCCCGGCGCTCCGCATCCTGGCGACCATGTTCGTGCTCACGTACGTCGCCATCGTCTACGCGATCGTCCTCATCATGCTCGAGCGCGCCTGGACGCTCACCAAGGTCTCGCTCCTCGGCCTCGTCGTGAACGTGCTCCTGAACCTGGCCTTCATCAAGCCCGCGCTCGCGCTTTGGGGCGACGGCGGCGGCGGCGCGGGCTGCGCGTTCGCCATGCTCGGCACGGAGATCTTCGTCACGGGCTGCATGATGGCGATCGTCGGCCGCGTCGCGTTCGACCGGCGCAGCGTGGGCACGATCGGCAAGAGCCTCGCCGCCTACGGCGTGGTCCTCCTCGCGCATCGCGTTCTCGCGCCGCTCGGTCCGATACGCCTCGTCGTCGATGGCCTCCTCTACCTCGCGCTCGTGCTGGCGACGGGCGCGCTGCGCCTCCGAGAAATGATCGGCATCGCGCGCGACGCCATGAGGAGCCGAGGGTAGTCGTCGTCTACGGCGCAGCGTCCGCGGATCGGGTCAGCTCGGCGGCCGCGAGAGCTCGTCGATGAGCACCTTCGTCTGACGGATGTTCCCGCGCCCCGACGCGCCGAAGACGATCGACTCGATTTGCGGTTGGCGGCACACGTACTCGATCGCCTCGCGCGGCGCGATCGCGCCCGACGCGAGCACCGACATCGCGACCGGCCGGAAGCGGCGGGTCCGAATCGTCTCCTCGTAGAGCTCGCGACCGCCGCACATCCGGAAGCCAATCTTGTTGATGTTCGCGCAGACGATGGGGTTGTCGATTCCCAGCTCGTCCATGACGTCGAGCAGTCGCGGGACGTTCATGGTGATGTACCCCGCCTCGGCGTCGTACTTCTTCCGCACGTGATCGTGGAAGAGGCGGAAGGCCTCCTTCATCCCGAGCCCGAGGAGGAGATCGGTGACGACGTTCTGGATGAAGATCACCGGCGTCTTGAGCCCGGCGAACATCTTCATCTCGGCGTCGACCAGGAGCTGCATGATGGCCTCGACGTCCTTGCTCGCGACGGCGACGCCCCCCTTGAACATCGAACGCAGGGCGCCCTCCTCCGGCATGAATTTTCGGAGCGCGTCGATCAGCCCGAGGTCGGTCACGGCGTTGGCGTATTTGTGCGCGTACGGCATGCACGGATAAAAGACGTAGTCGGGGTACTTGGCCCGGTTCGCGCGGAAGTGGTCGCAGATCTCCGCGACGCGATCGTGCGTCGTGCACATGAACGTGCGGATGCCCTCCTGGTACGCGGCGTCGAGCACCTCGAGGACCGCCGGCAGATGCTGGAAGCGCATCGCCTGCGCCCGAGCCTTGTCTTCGGACATGTGGTTGACGCCGAAGAACTGATTGTCGCCGAACAGGACGCGGTCCATTTTCATAGGCGTGCCTCGACCAGCTCGAAGATGCGCCGCAGGAGCGCGTGGCGCCGCGAGCGTGGTGTGGTGGGAGAGCCTGGCAGTGGCGCCGCCGGGCGGCCGGCATTGGCGGC
>JAYVXL010000298.1:0-6759 GCA_043785185.1 Myxococcales bacterium | reverse complement strand
CGCGATCGCGCTCGCGCTCGCGGCGCGCGGGGTCCGCGTCGTCGTGACGGGTCGCACCGAGCGCGCGCTCGGCGAGGTCGTCGGCGAGATCGCGAACGCCGGCCAGAAGGCGCGCCACCTCGCCGGCGACGTGACCGACCCCGCGCACCTCGACGCGGCGCTCGCGCGCGCGCGCGGCGTCTTCGGCGGCCTCGACGTGGTCGTCTCGAACGCGGGGCCGCCCGGGCCGGTCTTCGCCGCCGCGGCCCGCGCGATGACGGGGCCGGGCCGCCTCGTCCACGTCGCGCGCGCCGCCGAGGTCGATCCGGCGGTGCGCGACGCCGCGCGCGACCTCGCCCTGCGCGGCATCACCGCGAACGCGGTCTTCGCCGAGTGGGGGGACGCCGGCCCGCCGCTCGAGCCCGAGGACGCGGCCGAGGTCGCCGTGTTCCTCTGCACGAGCGTCGCCGAGCACCTCACCGGCCAATGCTTCACGCTGCGCGGCCTGCGCCGCAGCGGAGGGCCGTGACGCGGCCTTTGATGTAAGCTCCCGCCCGTGACGAAGGAGAGCCGAACGCTATGGCCGAGCGAGGTCGCCGTGAGCGACGCCGTGGGGCGGCTCATCGAGTTTTGGGGCTTCAAGCGAAACATGGGCCGCCTCTGGGCCGTGCTTTATTTGTCGCCCGACGCGCTCAGCGCCGAAGATCTGAGGCTCGCGCTGCAGCTCTCGAGCGGCGCGGTCAGCATGACCCTGAGCGAGCTGTCGCGCTGGGGCGTCGTTCGCAAGGTGTGGGTTCAAGGTGAGCGCAAAGATTTCTACACGGCGGAGGTGCAGCTTTGGCGCATGATCTCCCGCGTCCTCGGCGAGCGGGAGAAGGCCGAGGTGCTCCACGCGATCGACGCGTTCCAGGAGGCGTTGGCCTCGCTCGATCGCCACGCCCGCCCCTACGACGCGAAGACGCGCGCGAAGCTGGAGCTCCAGCGCGAGCGCATCGGGCAGCTCCTCGAGCTGGCGAAGCTCGGCAAGGGGCTGATCGAGACGCTCATCGCGGCGGCGCGGCTCGACGTGAGCCCGCTCGTGCGCTTCGTCTTCGGTCGTACGCGCGAAGGCTCCTGACCGCGGCGCTCGGCGCAGCCGGCCTCCTCGCGTCGCCCGTCGCCCGCGCAGGCGCTCCGCCGGCGCCCGTGACCGGCAACGACTACGCGCTCGAGTTCATCACCGGCCCGCTCATCGCCCCCACGCGCGTGACCGGCTTCGGCGGCGCCTGGAGCGCGGCGGCGGAGTCGGTGGACGGCGGCCCGGTCAACGCCGCCGCGCCGGCGGTGCGTGAGCCGTTCAGCTTCGACTGGTTCGACTACGACCTCAACCTCGACATCTCGTTCCCCGGCGCGTACGGCGGCACCGACTTCGACAACCGCGGCCAGCGCGCGAACCAAGACACGGTCGTCACCGTCAACAGCTTCCTCTACCTGAACCTCGGCGCGCAGCTTCAGTTCGGCGAGCTCGGCACGAGCGTGAACGCCGAGTTTTTGCAGTATTCGATCGCGCCGCCCGGGGCGAGCTCGCCGAATTCGCCGGGCCTCGACCTGACGCTCGGCCGCTACCACGCGCTCGGCGCGTACGGGCTCGCGGGCAATCAGGTCGTCGTCGGCGCCGGCCTGCGCGGCGTGACGGCGCAGGTCGCCCAGACCGGCGGCGGGCAGTCCGGTCGTACGCTCCTCACGATGACGGGCGCCTCCCCCGAGGTCGGCATCATCGTGAAGCCCGACAACCTGCCGTGGCGCGTTGGGCTCACCGCGCGCGCGCCGGTGAGCGGCCGCTCGTTCGGCAGCGCGGCGGTGCAGGCCGACCCGAACGGCATCGCGCGCGCCGGGCAGTTCATTCTCCCGTCGAAGGTGGTCTTGCCGTGGGAGCTCGAGGCCGGCGTCGCGCTGCAGCTCGGCCCGCGCCCGCTCAACCCACGGTGGATCAACCCGCACGAGGTCGAGCGGCCGCTCGAAGGCCGCACCCAGATCCTGCGCCAGGCGCGGGCGTACGAGCAAGCGCGCGAGCTCGCGCGCCTCCCGCCGGACGCCCGCACGGCCCGCAAGGACGAGATGGTCCGCGAGGAGGCCGCTATCCGCGAGATCGAGGACGCGCACACGGCCGCCGAGTCGCAGCGCCTGCGCGACGTCCGCAAGGCGCGCTACGACAACTGGCCGCGTGAGCGGCTGCTCATCCTCGCGAGCGTCCTCGTCGCCGGGCCGAGCGAGAGCGCCGTCGGAATGGAGGGCTTCCTCGAGCAGCGCCTCGACTACGTCGGCCGCACCGCGTCGGTGACGCCGCACCTCGGCTTCGAGAGCGAGCCCATCGTGAATTTTCTCCGCGCGCGCGTCGGCAGCTACCTCGAGCCGTCGCGGTTCACCGACGGCAACGCGCGCCAGCACTTCACGTTCGGCGCGGATTTTCGGCTCTTCCCGTGGAGCGGCTGGGGGCTCTTCGGCGACCAAGTCTGGCGCGCGAGCTTCTGCGCGGATCTCGGGCCGCGCTACGCGAACTGGGGCTTCGGCGTCGCGGCCTGGCACTGAGGCGAGCCTGGCGCGGAGGCGGCCCCACCCGCCACGCTGCGACGCGCGGTCAGTTCAGGCTGTGCTTGTCCGCCGCGGCGTCCGGATCTTTTTCGAGGAACACGGCGGTGATCTCGCGCTCGAGCGCGCGCATCATCTCCCCCTCGACCGCCTCGAGGGCGCCGGCCGCCCGCTCCAAGTTGCGCTGGTAGACGAAGAGGCGGGCGCGCGGCGGCTCGGTCTCGTCGCGCGGGGGCGGGGACTCGAGGAGCATCGGCGCGCGCGGGTCGATGCCGTCGACGACGAGCTCGGCGCCCGGCACGTCGACGATGTACACGTCCGCCTCGCGCACGTACGTGGCGAAGACGGCGTCGAGCTTCGTCACGACGGCCTGCACGATCGCCGCGAACGCCTCGGGCGTCGGGGCCCACGCCGGCGGCGGCCGGAGCGCGTCGGCCGCGCGCGCACGAAGGTACGCATCGAGCGCGCCGCGGCCGTCCTTCTGCTCGTCGCGGATGAGCCCGAGGTAGTAGAGCGCGTCGCCGTTCTCCGGATCCTTGCGCGTCGCCTCCTCGATGTACGGCACCGAGAGGAGCAGCTCGCCGAGCTCGTAGTAGGCGCGGCCGATCATGAACGTGTAGTTGGCGCTGGCGAACGGCTCGTCGGGCAGCGTGCGCATCGCGCGCTTCGCGGCCGCCTCGTCGCCCTTGCCGAGCAGCGCGTCGACCTTGAGGAGCACGCAGTCGGCGACCTCCTCCGGCGTCTCGGCGAGCTCGCCCGCGTCGTCGATGAGGGCGATCGCCTCGTCCCACTCCTCGAGCGGCGCGATGAGCACCTCGGCGGCGTTGAGCATGGCCTCGAAGTAGTTCTCGTCGAGCGTCATCGCGTGGCGGTAGTGCTCGAGCGCCTCCTCCGACTCGCCCGACAGCGCGGCGCCGTAGCCGAGGAGGTTGTGCACCTCGGGCGACTGGGGGTCGAGCTCGAGGGCGCGGCGCGCGCACGCGACGGCGCCCTGCGCGTCGCCGCGCTGCGCGAGATCCCAGCCGCGATCGAGGTGTGCAGAGAGTTGGTCCATTCCTAGCGGCGCGAGATCTGGCCGAGTCCGGCCGCTACGTCAAGCGCAGCGCGGCGGCGCGGGGCGAAATTGCGTTCGCCCACGTACGGGTGAGGTATGCTCGCCGGGCGAGCCGACGGAGGGGGCCGTCCGCACGCGAGGTCGTGTCCCCGCCGAGGACGACGATGACGAGGACGCGGACGACGATTCGGCTGCGCAAAGGCGAGGGGAGTGATCGTGCGCGCTCGAAGGCCGCGGCTCGAACGACCGGCGCCTTCCCCGTCGTCGGCCTCGGCGCCTCGGCGGGCGGCCTCGACGCGCTCGAGGAGTTCCTCCGGAGCGTCCCCGCGCCGAACGACGCGGCGTTCGTGGTCGTGCAGCACCTCGACCCCACGCAGAAGGGCATGCTCGTCGAGCTCCTGCAGCGCGCCTCCCCCCTGCCGGTCGTTCAGGCCAAAGATGGCCTGCGCGTGCGTGCGGGCCACGTCTACGTCATCCCGCCGAACACGGATCTGTCGATCGCGGGCGGCGCGCTTCGGCTGAGCGCTCCGACGGCGCCGCGCGGGCAAAGATTGCCGATCGACTTTTTCTTCCGCTCGCTCGCGAACGAGTGCGGCGCGGGGGCCATCGCCGTCGTCCTCTCCGGCATGGGCTCCGACGGAACCGCCGGCGCGCGCGCCGTCCGCGCGAACGGCGGCGGCGTCTTCGTCCAGGAGCCCCGGACGGCCGCGTTCGACGCGATGCCCCGCAGCGTCGTGGACGCAGGCCTGGCGGACGTCGCCGCTCCGCCGGGCGCGCTCGCGGCGAACCTTCGCGCGTTTCTGACGTCTCGGGGCGACGGGTCACCGCGCGCGTCCGAGCGCATCGGTCCTCCGATCGCGCCGTCCGCGCTCGCCAACATGATCACGGCGCTGCGCCTGGCCACCGGTCACGACTTCGCCAACTACAAGACGAGCACGGTGGAGCGGCGCGTCGCGCGCCGCATGGCACTCCACGAGCTGACCGACCCGCGCGCGTACGTCCGCTACCTCTCCGAAAATCCCAAGGAGGCGCAGCTTCTGTTCGGCGAGCTGCTGATCGGCGTCACGACGTTCTTCCGCGACCCCGCCGAGTGGGAGCGCCTGAAGGCGCAGGCGCTCGCCGAGCGAATCGCCGCCACGCCGCGGGGCGGGACGGTGCGCGCATGGGTGCCGGCCTGCTCGACCGGCGAGGAGGCGTACTCGGTCGCGATTCTCCTCCTGGAGACCCTCGCGGGGGCGTCGGCGGGGGAAGTGAGGGTTCAGGTCTTCGCCACCGATCTCGACCCCATCGCTATCGGCAAGGCGCGCAAGGGCCACTACCCGAAGAGCATCGCCGGCGACGTGTCGCCCGCGCGCCTCGCTCGCTACTTCCGCGAAGAGGAGCACGGCTACCGCGTGCGTAAGGAGGTCCGCGATCGCGTGATCTTCGCCACCCAAAACGTCCTTCAGGATCCGCCGTTCACGAACCTGGACCTGCTGGCCTGTCGCAACCTCCTCATCTATCTGAGCGCGGTGTCGCAGCGGCGCCTGCTGCCGCTGTTTCACTATGCGCTGCGGCCGGGCGGGTTCCTCTTCCTCGGGAGCGCCGAGACGGCGAGCGGGTTCGCGGAGCTCTTCGCGCCGCTCGACCCCAAGTCGCGCATCTATCGGCGGCTCGACGTGGGCGCGGGGGCGCCGGCCGTCGACTTCCCTTCGGCGTCCGCGCGCCCGTCGATGGCCGCGAGCGATGACGCGCTCGCGCGCGCGCCGGCCGATGCGCCGAAGTCGCCGAACCTGCACGCGCTCATGAGCGACTACCTGCTCACGCACTTCGCGCCCGCCGCGGTGCTCACGAGCCGCAAAGGGGACGTGCTCTGCGTCAGCGGCCGCACGGGGCCGTACCTCGAGCTGCCGCCCGGAAAGGTGAGCTGGAACCTCCTCGCGATGGCGCGCGACGGACTGCGACGCCCCATCACGGTGGCGTTTCAGGAGGCGCTGCGCACCGGCGGACGGATCAAGCTTCGCGGGCTCGAGGCCCGTGACGGCGAGGAGCCCAGCCGCGTCGACGTGACGGTCGAGCCGATGCGCGAGCCCGAAGCGCTGCGAGGCACGCTCGTCGTCGTCTTCGCGGCCTGCGCGTCCGTCGTCGCGGCGGGCGCGGGAAAGGGCGCGCGAAAAGGCGCGCGCGCGCGGCCGCCGACCGTGACGCGCCTAGAGCGCGCGCTCGGGGCTGCGCAGGGCGACCTGCGTACCGCGCGCGAGGAGATGCAGGCCTCCGACGAGGCGCTCAAGAGCACCAACGAGGAGCTGCAATCCACCAACGAGGAGCTGCAATCCACCAACGAGGAGCTGACGACCTCGAAGGAGGAGATGCAGTCGATGAACGAGGAGCTGCAGTCGGTGAACCACGAGCTGCAAGCCAAGCTCGACGAGCTGTCGAAGGCGTCCGACGACATGAAGAACCTCCTCGACAGCACCGAGATCGCGACCTTGTTCCTCGACGGTGGGCTCAACGTGCGCCGCTTCACGCCGCAGGCCGCCAACCTGATCAAGCTGCTCCCGGTCGACGTCGGTCGCCCGATCACCGATCTCGCCTCCGAGTTCGACTACCCCGCGCTCGGCGAGGACGCGCGCGAGGTCCTGCGCACGCTGGTTTTCCGCGAGAAGGTCGTCGCGACGACCGACGGGCGCGAATTTCGGGCCCGCATCATGCCGTACCGCACGCTCGACAACCGGATCGACGGCGTCGTCATCACCTTCACGCGCGACACCCAGAGGCCGGGGGCTCTCCCGTGAAGAAGGGAAAGGACGCGCCGCCGGACAGCGCGCTTCTGCGCGCCCAGCTCCGCGCGCGCGCCGAGGCGTCGGTGCCTGCCGGGCCGACGCCGAGCCTGGGCGACGACGCGCGCCTCATCCACGAGCTGCAGGTCCACCAGATCGAGCTCGAGATGCAGAACCAGGAGCTCTTGGCGTCGCGCGCCGAGTCCGAGGAGGCGCTGGCGCGCTACGCCGAGCTCTACGACTTCGCGCCGTTCGGCTACTTCACGGTGGGCCGCGATGGGTACGTGCGCCGCGCCAACTTCGCCGGGGCGAGCCTCGTCGGCGAGGACCGCGCGGCGCTCGTCGGCCAGGGGCTGAGGCGCTGGTTCATCGACTCTACGGAGGTCGACCGGATGCTGG
>JAYVXL010000297.1:0-6765 GCA_043785185.1 Myxococcales bacterium | reverse complement strand
ACGCCTCGGGCGAGATCCCCTCGCCGGTCACCGAGATGTTGTTGCTGTAGCCGCCGATGACGTCCTCCGCCGTGTTGCCGGGCAGCGGGTTGACGACGCACACCTCGTTCGTCACGTTCAAGCCGGGCGGTAGCTGCGCGCCGACCGTTGTCCAATGCTGCCCCGTCGTGAGATCGGTGGTCTTGCCGTAGACCACCGGGCCTACCTGGGCGCTCGTCGTCTGCGTGACGTGGCGGCCGTTCGGGTCGCGCTTCTTCTCCTCCTCCTTCTTCTTTGCGCACGAGGGGCACGCCGGCTTGGGACGGCGCGCCATCTCGCTCGCATCCATCATCTTCGACTCGTGGAGCCCCTCCGCGGTCATGTCGTCGGGGTTGAAGGTCTTGGGGCCTTTGCCGCCGTAGTCCTCGAAGTAGTTTGTGGGCGCGTTGTGCGACCACGAAGGCGTCCAATCACCCATTCTGGGCTCCTAGCGCCGACCGGCGCGCGCGCCGGGCATCGGGATGGCCGGGTAGACGCCGCTCTCGTCGAAGGCCGACGGCGGCGGGTAGCTCGCACGCTGCGCGCGCGGAACGACGGGCGGCGGGACGGCGCGTGGAATCCCTTGCGCGGCGACTTGCGCGCCGACCTGCGCGGCGGGCGGCGGCGCGAGCGACGCCGCCGGCGCGCCGAGGCGGAGGCTCGCGACCATCGCCTCGAAGGCCTCGGCGGAGCCCCCTTCGCCGACGTCGCAGGTCGCGACGAGGACCGCGCCGTCGCCCGCGTCGACCCACGTGATGTGCTCGCGCGTGACGTCGCCGCGCTCGCTCTCGACTTCCAGCACCCCACGGAGGGCGGGTCGGCCGGCGGCCTCGCAGCTCTGCGCGTCGAGCAGACGGCGGTTCGGGAGCTCGCGGCTCACCTCGAAGAGGCGGCGCCAGGCGAAGGTCCCGAAGGCCTCACCGCGAGGGAGCGTTTCGCGTGTCAGGACCAGCCGTGTCGGGGAGGCCGGGTCGGTGAACGAGAGCACCGGGCGGCGGGTCCACTCGGCAGGAGCCTCGAACGAGAACGGTCCGAACTCTTGGCGCTGCGTCATGGCAAAAACTTAGAGCAAGCCGCGGACCAGCCTCGCGCGCCCCATCGACCGCGAAGTTGGCGAGGACGCGGACGCGGCGAGCGGAACGCGGCGGTCCGAAGATCGGAGCCGTCCGGTCCGATTCACAGGAGAAAAGAAAGAGATTCGACGACTTCCGTTCGCGGATTGGAGCTTAGTTCCCCACAGTGTCTTCCTACCTGCGTCCACGTAAGTCAGGCGCACGCTGCATGGTGTCGCGCATCCCCTTGGTGGTGCGCGCTCGATCCTCCCAGCTCGGATTTGTACACTCTCAGCGGCCGACTCCGCCGCTGCCGCCGCCGACGTGAAGCTGACTAGCGGCAGCCGTTGCCGCGAATTCGCGAAGCGCCGCGCGGCGCCTTCCGCGGCGCCTGGGCGGTCGCGCCGCTGAGGTAGGCCGTGAGCGCGTCGAGGTCGAGACCCGCCGTCGTGCGTGCGGTGCCCTGTCGCAAGACGGCGAAGCCATCGCCGCCGACGGCCAGGAATGAGTTCACGGTGACGCGGTAGGCGCGCGCGAGATCGAGCGGCGCGCCGGCGACGCGAATCGACCGCGGGTCGATGGTGGCCCGCTGCGCCGCATGATCGTACTCGTAGGCGTACTCGAACCCGCTCGACACTTGCAGCACACGCGGGCGCTCGCCGGCAAACTGCGCGCCGAGGAGCTCCTTCAGCTGCGCGCCGGTGAGCGTCATCGTGACGAGCTCGTTGCCGAACGGTTGCACCTCGAACGCGTCGGCGTACGCGACACGGTCGCCGCCGAGCGTGCGCGCGACGAGATCGGCGCGGAGGCCGCCCGCGTTCATGAACGCGACGTCGGCGTTGCCGCGCGCGGAGTCCTTCGTCGCGGCGAGCTGCGCGTCGGCGACGAGATCGCCGAGCGGCGTCTCGCACGACGGGCTCGCCTGCACGCTCCGGCTGACCGGCCCGTCCACGTAGCCAACGACGCGCCTCGCGAGCGGCGCGGCCCTTTCCGCGTACGACGCGACGAGCGCCGCGACGTCGGGATCCGGCGCGACGTCGCGCGTCACCGGCACGTTGCGCGCGCGCCTCTCGACGACGCGGCGCCGCGCGACGTCGATGACGAGGTCGATCTTCGTAATGATGCGCCCGTAGCTCGCGGCGCTCGTCACGAGGCGACCGTCGATCATGCAGTCGTAGGCTTGGTGCGTGTGCGCGGTCACGACGACGTCGACCTCTTTGCTGAGCGGGGGTGCGCCGGCGGAGGGATCGCCGGCGAGGACGCTGAGGACCTCGCCGCGCAGCCCGTCGCACGCGTCGTACGTCGCAGCGCCGGCTTGGAAGCCGCCTTGGTGGAGGAGGACGACGATCGCCGCGACGCCCTGCGCGCGAAGCTCGGGGACGACCGCGTTCACGGCCGCCGCCTCGCCCCCGAACCTGAGGCCGCGCACCGCCGAGGGCGCCGTGACCGTCGGCGTCGCCTCCAGCGTCACGCCGACGAAGCCGATCTTGACGCCGGCTACCTCCTTTACAGCGTAAGGCGGGAGCACCCTCGCGCCCGACGCCTCGCTGCGGACGTTCGCCGCGAGGTATGCGAACGCCGCGCCGCCCCACGCCCCCGCGTCGCACGGCGCCGCGCACCCGCGCTGCAGGCGCAGGAGCTCGCCCAGGCCGCGATCGAGATCGTGGTTGCCGAGCCCTTCGAGGTCGAGGCCGATGCGATTCATCACGAGGATCGTCGGCTCGTCGTTGAACAGGTTCGAGACGAGCGGGCTCGCGCCCGTAAGGTCACCGGCCGAGACGAGGAGCGTGGCGGGGTTCTCGGCGCGGAGGCGGCGGACGTGCGCGGCGAAGTACGCCGCGCCGCCGGCGGGGACGAGCACGGAGCCGGAGTCGGCCACGGCCCGCGCACCCGCGGCGGAGGAGACGAACGGATCGTCCGCGCGCGCCCGCAGCTCGCCGTCGCCCCCGGCGGGCGGATCGAGGTTGCCATGGAAGTCGTTGAACGCGAGAATTTGGACGCGCGCGAGCGCCGCGACGCCGGCGTCGGGAGCGATGGTCCGCGCGGCGGCATCGGGCGCTGGCCCCGACGGCAGGCCGGTCGCCACGCGCGCCGGCGCGCCGCACGCGACGACCCACGCGGGCGCGACGAGCGCCAGGATGCCTGCGATGAGCGCGCGCCGACCCACGTTTTGCCTCGCCGCATCCTACGGCAACTCTCGCCCGGCGCGAGCCCGTTGAAGCGACGCGGTCCGCACGCGTATCGTCGGGCTCCGATGAAACGGACCACGCCCAAGCCCAACGCCGTCTCCGCCACCTTTCGCCCCGATCGCTGGAAGTCGGTCGCGGGCTTCCGCTTCACCGACATCACGTATCACCGCGCCAAGGACCAGGGCACCGTGCGCGTCGCGTTTCACCGCCCCGAGGTGCGCAACGCCTTCCGGCCACACACCGTCGACGAGCTGTACACCGCGCTCGACCACGCGCGCATGCAGACGGACGTAGGCTGCGTGCTGCTCACCGGCAACGGCCCGTCGCCGAAGGACGGCGGATGGGCGTTCTGCGCCGGCGGCGACCAGCGCATCCGCGGCAAGGACGGCTACAAATACGAGAAGGGCGGCAAGGCGGACGTGGGCCGCATGGGACGCCTGCACATCCTCGAAGTGCAGCGCCTCATCCGCTTCATGCCGAAGGTCGTCATCGCGGTCGTGCCCGGCTGGGCGGTGGGCGGCGGCCACAGCCTCCACGTCGTGTGCGATCTCACGATCGCGAGCGAGGAGCACGCGCTGTTCAAGCAGACGGACCCCGACGTGGCGAGCTTCGACAGCGGCTACGGCTCGGCGCTGCTCGCGCGGCAGATCGGCCAGAAGAGGGCGCGCGAGATCTTCTTCATCGGCAAGAGCTACTCCGCCGCCGAGGCGGCGGCGATGGGCATGGTCAACGCCGTGGTCCCTCACGCCGAGCTCGAGGACTTCGCGCTGTCGTGGGGTCGCACCATCAACGGCAAGAGCCCGACCGCGATGAAGATGCTGAAATACGGCTTCAACCTGCCGGACGACGGCATGGTCGGCCAGCAGCTCTTCGCGGGCGAGGCCACGCGCCTCGCGTACGGGACCGAAGAAGCGCAGGAGGGGCGCGACGCGTTCCTCCAAAAGCGCCCGGCGCGGTACGCGAAGTTTCCCTGGCGCTACTGAGCGCGCGGCTCGGACGCGGATCGCGACGCGACGAGCGCACGCGCGATCGCTTGCGGCGCTTCGAGGACGACGTTGTGCCCGACGCCACGCACGACGTCGACCGACCCGCGCGGGACCGCGGCGGCCATCGCGCGGGCGATCGCCGTGAACTTCGTGTCGAGCTCGCCCGCCATCACGCGCACGGGCGCGGCGATTCGCGGCAGGGCGGGTGCGTAGTCCGGCATCGTCGCGAGGCCGAGGCTCCGCATCGCCACCGCCATCGCGCGGCCGGTATGACGGAGGCGCGCGGCGCGCTGCGCGTCGAGCACGGCCTTCGGCAGGCGCGCTTGCGAGGCAAAGATCGGCTGGGCCTGCCACGCGTCCACGAAGTCGTCCATGCTCCGCTCGGCCAACGCGCACCATGCCTCGTCGGCGGCCGCGCGCGCGCGGCGCTCCGCTTCCGTCGCGAGGCCGGAGCTCGCGCCGATGAGGATGGCCGACGCCGCGAGCTCGGGGTGGCGCGCGAGCACGCCGAGCGCGACGCGCCCGCCGAGCGAATAGCCGCAAAGGACGACCGGGCCGCGCGCGCCGGCGGCGACCTCGGCGGCGATGCGATCGACCTCGGCTTCGAACGCGATCGGTGACGGCTCCCGCGCGTAGTCGTGTCCCCAGAGCGCGGGCGCGAGCGGCCGCTCGGCGGCGGGCAGCGCGGCGACGACGTCGCGCCAAACGTCGGGCGAGCCCGTGTAGCCGTGGAGGAGCACGAACGTCACGGCGGGCTCACGGAGGCGCGCTCGACAGGGCGCGCTCGATCGCGGCGGTGATGCGGCGCGCCTGCTCGGCGGCGGCGTGCTCGGCGACGACGGCTTCGACGACCGTGCACCCCGCGCGCGCATACGCGGCGGCGAGCGCCGCGCCGAGCTCCTCGCGCGTGCGCGCGCGCGCGAACGCGACGCCGAAGAGCGAAGCGGCGTGCGACAAGTCGCGCGCGTGCGGCGTGAGCGTGAGGTCCATGATCTGCGCCTCGATGCCCGGCGCGCCTGCGATGGGGAGCTGCTCGAAGATCCGGCCTCCGAAATTCTGAAGGACGACGACGACGAGCGGTGGCCCACCGGCGCGCGCCAGGGACAGCGACGTGAGGTCGTGGAGGAAGCTGACGTCGCCGAGGAGGAGCGTCACGGGTGACGCGCTCTTCGTCGACGCGCCCGCGGCGCCGGCGATGAGCCCGTCGATGCCGCTCACGCCCCGCTGCGACAGCACCGTCGCCGGGCCTGCGCCCTGCTTGCAGAACGTGTCGACCGCGCGCACGGCCAGGCTGTTGCCGACGACGAGGACCGACGCGCGCGGCGCGGCCTCGGCGACTGCGCGCGCGACGTGCCCTTCGGTGAGCGCGTCATGGGCGAGCTCGCGGTCGATCGCTTGCCACGCGGCGGCGTTGGCCTCCGCCAGCGACCTCGCCCACTCCCGCGCCGCCGCGCCGGGCCCGGGCGCAGGCCCGAGCGCCTCCACGAGCGCGCGCGCGGTTCCCGCGGGCTCGCCGAACAGGAGCACCTCGGCGAGGCTGTGGGGATCGCTCCAGCCGTGCTCGGTGAGGACGACATGCCGCGCGCGCGTCGACGCGGCGAAGCGCTCCCAGCCCCCGGAGACGAGGGGCACGCCGACGTGGAGCACGAGATCGGGGAGCGCGCGCGCGCGGAAAGCGGCGGCGCGCAGGAGTGCGTCGAACGCGTCGACCACGACGACCGCGGCCGGCGGCGCGCCGAAGCGCAGCTGGCTCGTCGCCTCGGCGACGAGCGGAAAGCCCGTCGCGGCCGCGAGCGCGAAGAGCGCGTCGCGACCGCGGGCCTGGGACGCGGGCGCCGGCCCGCACAGAATGAGGCCGCGCGACGCCGCCTTGCAGGCGTCCGCGACCTCGCGAACTGCGCCGGCGTCCGGAGCACGCTGCGGCGGCGCGGGCGCCGCGATCGGCCCGCGCGCGAGCGCTTCGACCGACGCCGCGAGCGCGCGCCCCTCGTCGTCCGTCGCCAAGGCAGGCTCGAGCGGCTTGCGCGCGCGCGCGTTGACGTGGACGGCGCCCGGCTCGGGCGACGTGGTCGCGAACACCGCCTGCGCGGCGAGCCGTCGGAGCGCGCGCAGCGAGCCGAGCGACGCGTCCGGCGCGCCCAGATCGAAGAACCGCCGAACGTGGTCGCCGAAGAGCTTCACCTGATCGATCGTCTGCGGCGCCGCGCAGTGCTGCAGCTCCAGCGGCCGGTCGGCGGTGAGGACGATCATCGGCACGAACGCCGCCTCGGCCTCGAGGAGCGCCGGAAAGTAGTGCGCGCCGGCGGTGCCCGATGTGCACACGAGGACGCTCGGTCGCCCGGTGACGCGCGCCTGCCCGAGCGCGAAGAACGCCGCGGCGCGCTCGTCGATCGCGAGGTGGCACGTGAGGCGCTCCTCGCGGACGGCGGCGGCGACCAGCGGCGTCGACCGCGAGCCGGGGCTCACGACGACGTCGCGCACGCCGGCGTCGGCGAAGCTGGCGAAGAGCAGCTTCGACCA
>JAYVXL010000296.1:0-6789 GCA_043785185.1 Myxococcales bacterium | reverse complement strand
CCCTCGCGGACGGCGTCCACGATCGTCGCGAAGTTGTCGTCGGCGAGCACCATGTCGGCGGCCTGGCGCGCGACGTCGGTGCCGTCTTTGCCCATCGCGACGCCGATGTGGGCCTCGCGCAGCGCCGGCGCGTCGTTCACGCCGTCGCCGGTCATCGCGACGATGTGGCCGCGCGCCTTGAAGGCGCGCACGATGCGCAGCTTCTGCTCGGCGGTCACGCGCGCGAAGACCCGCACGGTGTCGATGCGCGCCTGGAGGTCGGCGTCGGACAGCGTCTCGAGCTCGGTGCCGGTGAGCGCGATCGCCCCCTCGTCCCAGAGCCCGAGCTCGCGCGCGATGGCGACGGCCGTGAGCTTGTGATCGCCGGTGATCATGACGACCGCGACCTGCGCCTCCTTGCTCTGGCGGACGGCCTCCTTCACGCCGTCGCGCGGCGGATCGATCATGCCGACGAGCCCGAGGAACGTGAGCCCCCGCTCGAGCTCGACGCTCGGCCGGCCGCTCTCGGGCGGCTTGCTGCTGTCCGACGCGAGCTCGCGGCGCGCCACGGCGAGGACGCGCAGCGACTCGCCGCTCATGCGCTCGGCCTCCTTCAAGATCGCGGCGCGCGTCGCGGTGTCGAGCGGCACGGTGCCGTCTTCGTCCTGCCGGGCGCTGCAGAGCGGGAGCAGCACGTCGGCGCTCCCCTTGGTGTGCACGACCTCGCGCCCGAGCTCGTCGAGCGTCACGACCGTCATTCGCTTGCGATCGCTGTCGAACGGCAGCTCCTTCAGGACCTGGTGCGACGGCGCCACCGACTCGCGCGGCACGCCGGCCTTCGCCGCGAGCGTGAGGAGGGCGCCCTCGGTCGGGTCGCCGACGGTCTTCCACCCGCCTCCGTCTTTCTCGGGCTTCTGCTCGAGCGTCGCGTTGTTGCAGAGCGCGACGGTCGCCGCGAGATCGGCGAGCGCGCCCTTCACCTCGATCTTCGTGCCGTCGGGGTGGACGATGTCGCCCGTCGGCTCGTAGCCCACGCCGGTCACCTGGTAGGTGACGCCGGCGCAGTAGACCTCGCGCACCGTCATTTCGTTTTGCGTCAGCGTGCCGGTCTTGTCGGTGCAGATCACCGTCGCAGAGCCGAGCGTCTCGACGGCGGCGAGCTTGCGGATGATCGCGCCGCGCTTGGCCATGCGTTGCATGCCGAGCGCCAGCGTGATGGTCGTGATCGCCGGGAGACCCTCGGGGATCGCCGCGACCGCGAGGCTGACGGCCTCGAGCAAGAGGTCGTGCCACGCGCGCGGCGGGGTATGCAGGAAATGCGGGCTCGCCATTCCCCACGCGAAGAGGAGCGCCGAGAGGGCGAGGCAGACCCAGAGCACGCGCTTGCCGAAGCGATCGAGCCGCTCCTCGAGCGGCGTCTTCGAGTCGCGCGGCTTCAGCATGAGCGCGCTGATCTTGCCGAGCTCGGTCTCTTGCGCCGTCGCCACGACGACCGCGCGCCCCTTGCCGCGCACGAGGATCGTGCCGACGAAGAGCATGTTCGCGCGATCGGCGAGCGGCGCGTCTCCGTCGAGCTCGGCGCGCGCGTCCTTGCCGACGGGGAGCGACTCACCGGTGAGCGCGCCCTCCTGCGCGGCCAGGTGGATCGACTGCAGGAGGCGCGCGTCGGCGGGCACGGCGTCGCCCGCCTCGAGCTCCAGCACGTCGCCGGTGACCAGATCGGTCGCCGCGATCATCGCCACGGTGTCGTCCCGCCGCACGCGGGCGAACGGCGTCTGCATCCGCTGGAGCGCGTCGAGCGCGGCCTCCGCGCGCCTCTCCTGGTAGTAGCCGAGCACGGCGTTGAGGGCGACGATGAGGATGATCGCGATCGCGTCGCCGTAGCGCACGAGGAACGTCTCGTGGTCGTTGCTCGCGCCGTTCACGAGGGCGATGACGGCCGCCGCGATGAGGGTCAGCACGATCGGGTTCAGGAACTGCTCGAAGAATTGGCGCAGCCGGCTCGGCCGCGGCGGCGAAGGCAGCTCGTTCTTGCCGTCGCGCGCGAGGCGCGTCTCTGCCTCGGCCGTGGTCAGGCCGTGCGCTGCGTCGGAAGCGACGCGGGTGAGGAGCTCCTCGACCGTTCCGGTGTGATGGCTCGCCGCGGCCACGGCCCGAGACCTATCACGGACTTGGGCAGGAGTGGGCCGCTCCGGAGGCGATGACCCACGCGCGCGCACATGCGCGCCGGTTGACAGAAGGCGCGCGTGGCCGCCCAATCAGGTGCCATGCACTTTCTGCGCTGCGGCCACCCCGAGACTGGGGGCAAGTTCTGCCCCGAGTGCGGCATGCTCGCGGCACCTCCCGAGCCCGCGGCCGATCCGTTTACCGGGACCATCATCGGCGAGCGCTATGTCGTCGGCGACCTCATCAACGTCGGCGGCATGGGCCGCGTCTATCGCGGCATCCAGACGTCTCTCGACCGGCCGGTCGCGATCAAGCTGATTCACCCGCATCTGCTGACCTCTGAGGAAGTGGTCGGTCGGTTTTTCACAGAGGCGCGCGCGGCGAGCAAGCTCAACCACCCCAACGTCGTCAGTATCTACGACTTCGGACGCATGCCGGCGGCCGACGGCGGACACCTCTACCTCGTGATGGAGCTGCTCGCCGGACGCGATCTGCGCGCGGTGATCGACGCGGCGCCCCTCGCCCTCCCGCGCGTCGCCGACGTCCTGCAGCAGACGCTCGCCGCCCTCGGCGAGGCCCACCACGTCGGCATCACCCACCGCGACGTGAAGCCGGAGAACATCCTCATCGAGACGCGCCGCGACGAGTCGCTCGTCGTCAAGGTGATCGACTTCGGCATCGCGCGGATCGGCGGCGATCCGAAGCGCACGGAGGCCGGCCGCGTGTTCGGCACGCCTTGGTACATGGCGCCGGAGCAGGCGACGGCGGGCGCCGTTGGGCCGAGCGCCGACCTCTACGCCGCCGGCGTCATGCTGTTCGAGATGCTCACCGGCCAGGTGCCGTTCGACGACGAGGTTCCGACCAACATCCTCGTGAAGCACTTCTCGGCGCCGCGGCCGGACCCGCGCAAGGTCGCGCCCGACCGGCAAATCCCCGACGCGCTCGCCGAGGTCTGCATGAAGGCGCTCGCCGTTGCCCCAGGCGAGCGCTTCCCCGACGCCGAGACGCTCGCCGCCGCCATCGTGCAGGCCGCCACGCGCGAGAGCTGGAGCGCCGGCCGCGCGAGCCTGTTCCCGCGCAAGAGCCCCGCGCCGCCGCGGCCGAGCGACGGCACGCTCGCGGCGGCGGAGGCCGCCCTCGAAGTGTCGGCCTCGCGCCAGGATGGGCTGGCCGGGCGAGAGGCCGATCTCGATTGGATCCTGCGGACCGTGACCGCGCCGGGCAGCGCGCGCGCGCTCGTGCTGTACGGGCCCGCGGGCATCGGGCGGACGCGCCTGCTCGGCTGCGCGGTCTCCGAGCTTCGCGCGCGGGAGGTGCGGGTGCTCGCGTTCCGCGCGCGCCCGAGCCCGGCCGGCGAGGTCTCCCTCGGCGGCCTCGCGCAGCTCGTCCCCGCGCTGACCGGGCTCGCGCCCGCAGAGCTGGTCGGCGATGGCGTCGCCGTCGCCGAGGCAGCAGCCGGCCTGCGCGCCATCCTCACGCACGACGTGCCGCGCGACCAAGACGCGGAGCGGACTCGGCGCGACGTGGAGGCCGCGCTCGTGTGGGCGCTGCGCCGCGCGGTCGAGCGCTCCGGCGAGGACCGCATCGTCCTCGCGCTCGACGACGTGCAGGAGATGGATCCGGTCTCGCAGTGCGCGCTCGAGGACGTCGTCGAGCGCGAAGAGACGCAGGGCATCTTCGTCCTCATGACGAGCGAGCACCCGCCCGACACCGGCGTCGCGCAGCACATCCTCGGCCGCGAGCTTCGCGGCCTCACGCGCGCCGACGTCGCGCGGCTCGCGGCGGACCTCGAGCTCCCGCCGGACCTCCCCGAGGCCGCCCCGCCCCTCTACCTCGCCGCGCTCCGACGCTTCCGCGCGCTGAAGGCCCCCGAGGCGCCGGCGCCGGCGCTCGGCGAGCTCGTGGGCCAGTGGCTCCGTCACCTCGCGCTCGCGGAGCTGCGCACGATCCAGGCGCTCGGCGTCGCCGGCGCGTGCACGCTGCGCGCGCTCGGCGAGGTGCTGCCGCGCCCCGAGGATCTCGACGACGCGCTGCGCGGGCTCGCCGAGTCGGGCGTCGTCGTCGTCGAGGACGGGCAAGTGCGCCTGGCGCATGCCCTCTACGGGCGCATCGCGCTCGAGAACGCCGCCGCGGGCGCCGTCGCCGAGCTGCACAGCCGCGCGCTCGCGCTCATCGACGACGCGCCGTCCACCGTGGAGCTACGCGCCTACCACGCGCTGCGCGGCGAGCCGAGCTTCGAGACGTTCCTGCTCGTCGAGAACGCGGCGCGCGAGCGCGTGCGCTGCGGCAGCGACGAAGCGACCGTCGCGCTCTTGTGGGACGGCATCCGCGTCGCGCGGCTGCACGAGCTGCGCGGCGACGCGGAGGCGCAGGTCGCCGTCAGCGCGCGCGTCGTCTTCGGCCGCAAGCTGGGCGAGGCGCTCGCGCGGCTCGGCCGCCTCGACCAAGCGCAGGGCGTGCTCGGCGAGGTGCTCGAGCTCGCGCCGCATCGCGACTCGACGCGCGCGCAAGTGCTCGAGGGGCTCGCGACGATCGCCCACAGCCGCGGCCGCGACGACGAGGCCGGCAAGCGCCGCGCCGAGGCCAGCATGATCGCCGACTACGCGGGCGATCGCGAGCTCTCCGCCCGCCTCCGCGTGCCGCTGCGGAAGCTGGAGACCCGGCCGCCGCGCAAGATGATCCTGAAGACGCCGACGAACGTGTTCGTGCCGCGCTCGGCTCCGCCGAGCCCGGCTTCGCACCGCAAGCAGCGCGTCAGCGATCGGTAGCGCGCGGGGCTCTTCGAACCCGCGCGCTCCTCCACCCCGTCGCGCGCTACCGCCCCGCCTTGCGCTTCTCCTGCTGGTTTTGCTCCGCCTCGAGCTCTTCGAGCGCGGCGGCCAGCTCCTCTTGCTCGCTGCGCGTGGCGGCTTCGGCGGCCGCCTCCTTCGGCGCTTCGACGCGCGCTTGCACCGCCTCCTTCGGCTTCGCGGGCGCCTCGGCCGGCGCGAGGCCCATCTTGCGCTTGAGCGCCTCGAGGTCCTCGTCGGCGTTCGCGCCCTTCTCGAGGTGCTTGAACTGCGACGCGAGCGTGTCGCCCGTGTACTCCTCTTGTAGCTCGCTCGCGGCCTCGGCCTCGGCCTCCAGCTGATCGATCTTGCCCGCCATGCGCTCGAACGTCTCGAAGGCGCTCGCGTCCTTGAGACCGGTCATCGTCTCTTGGATCGCCTTCTGCGCCTCCGCGCGCTTCTTCCGCGCGATGAGGACGTTCTTCTTACGCTTCGCCTCCTCGATCTTGTCGTTCAGCATGCGGAGCGCCTTCTTCAGCTGCTCCACCGCCGTCTTCTGCTTGGTCCACTGGTCCTTGAAGGTGGTCGCGAGCTCGTCGTGCTCGCGCTTGCGCGCCAGCGCCTCCTTCGCGAGCTCCTCGTTGCCCGCGCGCAGCGCCATCATCGCGCGCCGCTCCCACTCCGTCGCGTTGCCGGCCTCCTGCTCGAACTGCTTGGCGAGCCGCTTCTCGTCGGCGATCGACGAAGCGACCTGCTTCTTCGCCTCGACGAGCTGGTTGTTCATGTCGAGGACGACCTGCTGCAGCATCTTCTCGGGGTCCTCCGACTTGCTGATCAGGTCGTTGAGGTTCGATTTGATGAGCTGCGCGAGGCGGCTGAAGATACCCATGGCTCAGGCCTTCCCTTCGGACGGGCTCGCGCTCGTGCGGCGAGACGCCGGCGGCTTGGAGAGCTCGGCGAGGGTGGGGACGTGCTGCGCGAGCGCGAGATCGATCTCGTCGAGCGCGGACTCGAGCTCGTTGAAGTCGAGATTCTCCAGCTCGAGCGCGCTCGACAGGACGATGCGGTCGTCCTCGAGCCCGAAGCTCGAGTGCACGAGCGCCTTCGCGTTGAGCCGGAGCAGCTTGCGGAACAGCTCGTTCGGCGTCTCGGGCGTCACGTCGCCGATGTGCACCCGCAAGAGCACGAGCGGCGGGTCGACGCGCACCGCGACCGGCGCGTAGCCGCGGCCCGACTGAATGAGGAACGTGGTGCCGTTCTGGATCGGCTCGAACTGCCGATTCAGGCGCCCCAAGTACGCCTCGACGTCTTTCTCCGTTCGCATGGATTCGTTCGCTTCCTCTCTCGTGTCTCGCGTGCCTCGCGTGCCTCGTTGCCCAGTCTCGCCCGTGAAGACCCCAGAGCCTAGACGGGCCCCTGCATCCACATCAACGGCCCCGTTGTCCCCCTGTTCCCGCGCCTCGCGTGCCTGCGTCGCGCGTCCCCCGCGAGGTCGACCGGAGGGCCGCGGAAATTTCGCGTCCGAGCGCGTCAATTTTCCGCGAGGGCGGCCGCGAAAAACGAAGGCCAGGGAGAGAGCTGCCCGTGCTAGACTCCGCGTACTCGGCATGGGTGGAGACGCGGGCAGCCTATCGTCCGGCACGGTCGTGGGCGGGCTGTACAAAGTGCGCCGTCTCATCGGCCAGGGTGGCATGGGAGAGGTGTATGCCGCCGAGGGCAAGACCGGCGAGCATGTCGCGCTCAAGGTGCTGCACGAGAAGGCCGCGCAGGATCCCGATCTCGTCGCCCGCTTCCAGCGCGAGGCGTCGATCGCCGCGACGGTGAAGTCGCCGTTCGTCGCCGGCATCCTCGGCGCCGGCAAGGATCGCAACGGCCG
>JAYVXL010000295.1:0-2021 GCA_043785185.1 Myxococcales bacterium | reverse complement strand
GCGTCACCATGCGCGGCGAGATCGTCATCTATCGCCGCGATCTCGACGCCGTCAACGTGGAGCGGGAGGCGCTGGGCCTCGAGCCGTTCGCCAACCCGCGCAACGCGGCGTCCGGCGCCATCCGCATGCTCGACCCGCGCGAGGCGGACAAGCGCCGCCTCCGCGCCTTCTTCTACCAGCTCGTGGAGGGGCCGAAGATGCACCCGTCGCACGCCGCGAGCCTCGCGTGGATGGCCGAGCAAGGTCTCCCCACGCACCGCCGCCACGTCGTCGCGTCGTGGGACGGCGTCATGCCGCAGATCCACGCGATCGACGCCGCGCGCGCGGGCTACCCGTTCGAGACGGACGGCGCCGTCGTCAAGGTCGACGCGTACCGCCAGCAGGACATGCTCGGCTTCACGTCGAAGTTTCCGAAATGGGCGATCGCCTACAAATTCCAGGCCGAGCGCGCGGCGACGACGGTGACGGACATCCTCGTCCAGGTCGGTCGCACGGGCGCGCTCACGCCGGTCGCGGTGCTCGAGCCGGTGGAGCTCGCCGGCACGACGGTGTCGCGTGCGTCACTGCACAACGCCGACATGATCGCGGAGCTCGACGTTCGCGTGGGCGATCGGGTCTTCATCCAGAAGGCGGGCGAGATCATCCCGCAAGTCGTCAGCGTCGATGCCGGCGCGCGCAAGCCGAGCGGCGCCCCGTTCAAGATGCCGACCCAGTGCCCGGTGTGCGGCGCGCCGGCCACGCGCAGCGCCCGCGAGAGCGACAAGCCCGAGCTCGGCGAGGAGTCGACGACCCGCTGCACGAACGCGCGCTGCCCGGCGCAGGTGAAGGCGCAAATCTTCTACTTCGCGCGGCGCTTCGCGATGGACATCGACCACCTCGGCATCGCGCTCGTCGAGCAGCTCGTCGATCAAGGTGTCGTGCGCGACGTCGCCGACCTCTACACGCTGACGGCGGAGCGCATCACCGAGATGGCTCGCATGGGCGACAAGAGCGCGCGAAACGTGCACGCCTCGATCGACGCGTCGCGGGCGCGCACGCTCGATCGGCTCCTCTGCGGCCTCGGGATCCCGCAGATTGGTCAGGTGGCGGCGAAGCAGCTGGCGGAGGCCGCGGGCACGCTCGAGGCGCTGCTCGGGTGGAGCGACGCCGAGCTGCGCGAGCACGTCGGCGCGATCCGCGGCTTCGGTCCGAAGATGGTCGACAGCGTCGCCCAGTTCATGCGCGACGAGGCCCAGCGGCGCCTGATGGGCAAGCTCGCGGAGCTCGGCGTCGGGCGACCGCAGCCGCGCGAAGCCGTCGCCACGGAGGGGCCGCTCGTCGGCACGAGCTTCTGCGTCACGGGCGTCCTGTCGAGGAAGCGCGAGGACGTGCACGCCGAGCTTCGCGCGGCCGGCGCCGAGATCCACGACGGCGTAAAAAAAACGACGACCTACCTCGTGGCCGGCGACAAGACCGGCAAGAGCAAGCTCGATCAGGCGAAGAAGTTCGGGACGAAGGTGGTGACCGAGGTCGAGATGAACGCCCTCCTGTCGCCTTCGACGTGAGCCTCGCGAGGCTCAGCGCCGCTTCGGACGCGGCGCGCGCGGCTGCGGCGCCGGCGGGAGCGCGGGGTGCATCTCGGCGAAATGCGCCTCGAGATCCCCTTCGATTTTGACGGTGTCCTCGATCCCCGCGGGCGAGCGCGCCGCGGCCTTCCCCTTGGCCGACTTGCGCATCAGCTCCGTCGGGTTTTGCACCTGGCGCGTCTCATCGTCCCACGTCTGTTGTGCGATCTCGGTCTGGGCCTCGTCCTCGTACGCGCCGCCGGCGACCTCCGTGAGGTCGACCTCCTCCGAGCCGCCCATCGCATGGGTGCCCGACCCGCTCTGCGAGGAGGGACCCGACGCGACCTTCGCGGTCGTGTCGCGACTGTCCTCGTCGTACTTCGCTTCGAGCGACGGCAGGCGGTGAAGCGGGTCGGACGTGTTGACCTCGCGCGCGCGGCTCGTGGCCTTTGCGGCGGGCGCGGGCACGGGGGCGGC
>JAYVXL010000294.1:0-6823 GCA_043785185.1 Myxococcales bacterium | reverse complement strand
AAGAAATCGCTCCCGCGCTCGGCCGGGTCGAACCGGTTCACGGCGAAGCCGTCCGCCGCGGCGCGGCCCTCCAGTGCGGCGGCCGAGGTCAGGGAGAGGAGCGCACCGAGCGCGGCGGCGGCGAGGATGGTTTTCATGTTCAGGTTCGGCGAACGAGCAGAGCGAGACGCGTGTGGACGGAGAGGAGAGGGCCGCGGTCACGCGCGGCGCCGACGGCGCGCGAGGCCGAGGACGCCGAGCAGGCCCATCAGCATCGCGGCGAAGGGCTCGCCGTCCAGAGGCACGCGGCCGGCGCGGCAGGAGATGCCGCCGCCCTCGAAGACGCCGGTGTCGTCCGCCCGCGGCGACGCGTCGGGCGTGGTCGTGCCCGTCGCGCCGGCGCCCTGGCCTGCGTCGACCGGGGGCAGCGTCGCGTCGTAGCCCGCGTCGACCGGCGGCGCCGCGTCGGGGGCTCCCGCGTCGACGCCCCCTTCGGGCGCGTCGCACGCGCCAACGGCGGCTCCTTTGGAGCTGCACGTCAGCCCCGCGGGGCAGCCGTTACCGCCTGCGCCGCGGCAGCCCGCCGCGCAGACCTTCGTGACGTCAGTGCAGACGCGGCCGCTCGCGGCGCCGCCGCAGTCGCCGTCCTTGCCGCACGCGCCGCAGGTGCCGCTGGCCGTGCACGCGCCGCTCTGGCACTGGTCGTCGCTGAGCCCGCCGTCGCCGAGCACGCAGTACTCACCGGCGCGCCGGCCGCACGTGCTGTCGACCGAGCTGCACACGGCGGAGACGCACGCGCGCAGCGCGTTCGGAGGACTGCACACGCCGTTGATCGGCGGAAGGTTCGGCACCCGCTGCCCGTTCGGCGTCTTGGCGACGCACGCGCCTGCCGAGCACCACTGCGTCTCGAGGCAGTCGCCGTCGACTCCGCACGCCGCGCCGCACGCGCCGGTGACGGTGTTGCAGAGCGGCCCGCTCGGGTGCGCCGCGCAGTCGCTGGCGGACGTGCACTTGCCGCACGCGCCGCCGGCGGTGCAATACGGGTTCGCCGTCGTGGGGCAGGGGAGCGTCGCGCCGGACTGCGCGTTGTCGCCGTTGCACGCGTTGCACGTGCCGTCGCCTTTGCACGCCGGCGTCGCCGCGACCTCGCACGCGTTCGCGCCGCCGCTGCCGAAGCCGTCGCCGCACACGACGCACGCCCCCGCCGTGCACACCGGCGCCGCCGCCGTCTTGCACGCCTGCGCCGCGCCGCTGCCGAAGCCGCCGGCGCACGGCAGGCACTGCCCGCCCGCGCAGAAGGGCCGCGACGCCACCGCGCACGCCGCGGGCGCGCCGCCGCCGAAGTCGCCGTCGCACGAAGCGCACGTGCCGCTCGGGAGGCACACGGGCGTCGCCAGGTTCGTGCACGCGCGCGACGCGCCGCTGCCGAGGCTGCCGTTGCAACCCTGGCACGCGCCCGCCTGACAGCTCGGCGCGGCCGCGGTCGGGCACGCGGCCGCGCCGCTGCTGCCGAAGTCTCCGGAGCACGCGGTGCACGCGCCGACGCCGCCGGCGACGACGCAGACCGGCGTGGCCCCAACGCAGTGCGGGCCCGGCGGCAGAAGAGGATTGGTGCGCGCCGCCCCCGCCTCGCCGAGCGCCGCGTCGGGCACGCAGTCGTTGTCGCTGTCGGTGTCGAGGAAGTCGGGGTAACCGTCCACGTCGAAGTCGGGCGCGACCGACTGGCACGCGCCGATCGCGCCGGTCTCGACGACGTCGCTGACCGTGTCGCCGTCGCTGTCGACGGGCGGCAGCGGCCGCAGCCACTTGCCCCAGTCGTTCATCGGCGTCGCGCCGCCCTGCGTCTGGAGGAGGAACGG
Organism: Myxococcales bacterium; assembly: GCA_043785185.1. Classification (GTDB taxonomy): domain Bacteria; phylum Myxococcota_A; class Polyangia; order Polyangiales; family Polyangiaceae; genus JANYHK01. Next base: position 4,985 of record JAYVXL010000294.1, on the reverse strand, counting down.
CTGGGCGCTCGTCACGACGATGTCCGTCGCCGGCGGGGTCGCGAGCGTCACGTTCTGCGCGGCGGGGACGGTCACGGCGGCGCCGCCGTTCACCCGGAACTGCGCGCCCGCGGCCGCGAAGACGGTGGAGGTCTGTGCCTGGTTGCGCGCGCGGACGCGGAACTCGCTCGCCCCGTCCCACTTCCCGACCATGAGGCCGACGTCGTCGCCGAGGTTGTCGATGCTCGTCGCCCCCTTCGGCGAGCCCGCCCAGGCGGACACTGGGAATGTCGACGCGAGGAGGTAGACGCCCTCGGTGATGCCGCTCGCGTAGAGACTGCCGCCGGCCGGAACCAAGACGCCGCCGAACGCCGCGCCGCCGAGCACCGGCGTAAGCGACACGGCCGCCGCCGATGCGCCGTCGTTGAAGAGCGCGAGCCCGGTGGTCGTCGCGCTTCCGTTCCCCATGAACGCGGCGAAGAGCTGTTTGGCCGCGTCGTTCTGGCAGCTCGACGTCGGCGAGTCGGCCGCGGCGAGCACGGCGTAGGCGCCGGGCGCGATGCTCCCTACCGTGATCGTGCCGCCCGTCGCGTCGATGAGGTACGTCGTTCCGGCGGTGAGCGTCGGCGGACGGATCGCCGTGCCCGCCGGCACGCTCGTCGGCGCGAGCACGACGGTGCCCCCGACCGTCTTCATCGTGACCTGCGGCGCGCCGGTCACGCCGGCGATGAAGTTGTTCGCGGCGGCGGCGTACGTCGCGTGGAAGATCACGCGCGCGCCGACCGTCGTGGCGCCATCGTCCGCCGGGTAGGTGAGGCCGCCGCTCGTCGGACCGGCCGCGCAGACCTGATTGAGGAGGACGTACGCGACGTCCGAGGTCGTCACCTTGACGGGGAACGCGCTCGTGAGGCCGGCGACCGTGGCCGAGCCGTACGCCGCGTTGATCGTGCCGCCGCCGAGCGCGCCGTTGGTGTCGAGGCGGCTGGCCGTCCAGACGGTGCCCGGGTTCTTGGCGAGGACCGTCACCTGGGCGCCGCCGCCGCACGTCGCGTTGCCCTCCGCCCGCCCATAGAAGGTCATGGGTTGGGTGGGGGCTGCACCCGCCACGCCCCCGTAGACGATCCAAGCCATGCCCAGCGCCGCCGCGCCCCGCCGTCGTGACGCTGCGTTACGACGAGACGAGATCACGACAAACTCCTGTGTCCCTGCTGCCCCGCAGGCCGGAACGGCGGAGGTCACGGAAGGGTACACCCGCGCCCGCGCGCATCGCCAGATCCGCGCAGGCGCGCTGCCTTTCGCCGCGGGTCTTTGCGCTTGACAGGCAGATCCTCACGGGTAAAGTGCGCGTCCCCGCAGGTCCCAGGCTGGCTTTTTCGCGAGAAAATACCCGCTAACGCTGCGATAAGACTCGCTCGCCATCCCCTGATTGTTTGCATTCGATCGCAAGACTCGAGGAAACCGCTCCGTGCCCACCATCAATCAGCTCATCAACCACGGCCGCGAGGCCGCTCGCTTCAAGACGGCGTCGCCGGCTCTCAAGAGCTGCCCGCAGAAGCGCGGCGTCTGCGTCCGCGTCTATACCACCACCCCGAAGAAGCCGAACTCGGCGCTCCGCAAGGTCTGCCGCGTACGGCTGACGAACGGGATGGAAGTGACGAGCTACATCCCGGGCGAGGGGCACAACCTCCAGGAGCACTCGGTCGTCCTCATCCGCGGCGGCCGCGTCAAGGACCTCCCGGGCGTTCGCTACCACGTCGTCCGCGGCACGCTCGACGCCTCCGGCGCGATCGGCCCGAGCTCGACCAACAAAGTTAACCGGAACCGCAAGCGCTCGAAGTACGGCGTGAAGCGTCCCAAGTCTTAGTCAGGGGGAGCGTCGCCGCTCCCCCCGACACCCCCCAGCGGGAGCTGGGGCTGAGTTTCAAAGTTTACTGAGCGAGAGAAGAACCTATGCCGCGCCGCCGCGAAGTACCCAAGCGTCGAATCACTCCCGACCCGAAGTTCAAGGACAAGCTCGTCAGCAAGTTCACGAACACCATCATGTTCAGTGGCAAGAAGGCTACGGCCGAGGGCATCCTCTACGGCGCCTTCGACGTGATCGGCGAGCGCTTCAAGGAGGACGCCCTCGAGGTGTTCCGCAAGGCGCTCGACAACGTGAAGCCGAAGCTGGAAGTGAAGAGCCGCCGCGTCGGTGGCGCGACGTACCAGGTGCCGGTCGAGGTCCGTCCGGAGCGCCGCGTCGCCCTCGCGATGCGCTGGCTCGTGGCGTACGCGCGCGAGCGCGGTGAGAAGACGATGCGTGAGCGCCTCGCGGGCGAGCTCGTCGACGCCGCCAACGGCCGCGGCAACGCCGTCAAGAAGAAGGACGACACCCACAAGATGGCCGACGCCAACAAGGCGTTCGCGCACTACCGCTGGTGACCTCCGCTCTCGGCGTCTGACTCAACCTCGCACGAACCTCTGACCTACCGATTCCATCAGGAGCTACGCACGCGGCAATGACGAAGCTGACATAAGGATCGGGTTACTCGCACACGCTGCCTCGCGCAGCGACCGTAGTACCCCGACCCCTCTCCGGGCACACCCAGGGCTTTCTCAAATCGCGAGAAGCCGACAGGCCGGAGGGGGTTTCGTTTATCCGCACTTTGAATTTTTCTGGAGACTCCGACCGTGGCCCGCGAATATCCCCTCGAAAAGACGCGCAACATCGGCATCATGGCCCACATCGACGCGGGCAAGACGACGACGACCGAGCGCGTTTTGTATTACACGGGGGTCAACTACAAGATCGGCGAGGTCCACGAGGGCGCCGCGACCATGGACTACATGGTCCAGGAGCAGGAGCGCGGGATCACGATCACGTCGGCCGCGACGAACTGCTTTTGGGCACCGGTCGAAGGACCGCACGCCGGCGACGTCCACCGCATCAACATCATCGACACCCCCGGCCACGTCGACTTCACGATCGAGGTCGAGCGCTCCCTGCGCGTCCTCGACGGCGCGGTCGCGGTCCTCGACGGCGGCAACGGCGTCGAGCCCCAGACCGAGACCGTCTGGCGCCAGGCCGACAAGTTCCGCGTCCCCCGCATCGTCTTCGTCAACAAGATGGACAAGACGGGCGCCGACTTCGAGATGAACGTGAACTCGATCCGCGAGCGCCTCGGCGTTCAGCCGGTCGCGATCCAGTGGCCCGTCGGCGAGGAGGACCAGCACAAGGGCGTGGTCGACCTCATCAAGATGAAGGCCGCCATCTTCGACGAGGAGTCGAAGGGCCAGAAGTACGAGTGGGTCGAGATCCCGGCCGACATCCGCGCCAAGTGCGTCGCCTACCGCGAGAAGATGATCGAGGCCTGCGCCGACGTCGACGACGCCATCATGGCGAAGTTCCTCGACGGCAAGAGCGACCAGGTGACCGAGCCCGAGATCGTCGCCGCGCTCCGCAAGGGCTGCTGCAGCTTCAAGTTCTTCCCGGTCCTCTGCGGCTCGGCGTTCAAGAACAAAGGCGTCCAGCTGATGCTCGACGCGGTCGTCAACTACCTGCCGTCGCCGCTCGACATTCCGCCGGTCAAGGGCATCCACCCGGACACCGAGAAGGAAGAGGAGCGCAAGGCCGACGACAAGGCGCCGTTTGCCGGCTACGCGTTCAAGATCATCAACGACCCGCACGGGAACCTGACGTTCTTCCGCGTGTACTCCGGCACGCTCACGAGCGGCACGATGGTGAGCAACTCGACGCGCGGCAAGCGCGAGCGCATCGGCCGCATCCTCCGCATGCACGCCAACAAGCGCGAAGAGCTGACCGAGGCCGACTCCGGCAACATCTACGCGGCGGTCGGCCTGAAGGACACGCGCACCGGCGACACGCTCTGCGACGAGAAGAAGCCGATCATCTTGGAGAAGATGATCTTCCCCGAGCCCGTCATCTCGATCGCGATCGAGCCGAAGACCAAGGCCGACGTCGAGAAGCTCGGTGTGGGCCTGCAGAAGCTCGCCGCCGAGGACCCGTCCTTCCGCATCCACACGGATGAGGAGTCGGGGCAGACGATCATCAGCGGCATGGGCGAGCTTCACCTCGACATCATCTGCGATCGCCTCCGCCGCGAGTTCAAGGTCGAGTCGAACGTCGGCAAGCCCGAGGTCGCGTACCGCGAGGCCATCAGCAAGAAGGTCCACTGCGAGTACAAGTACGCCAAGCAGTCCGGCGGCCGCGGCCAGTTCGGCCACGTCCTCATGGAGATTGGCCCCGGCGAGCGCGGCGCGGGTTACGTCTTCGAGAACGACATCGTCGGCGGTGTCATCCCGAAGGAGTTCATCCCGGCGATTGAAAAGGGAGTGAAGGAAGCCATGGAGCGCGGCGTCCTCGCCGGCTTCCCCATCACCGACCTGCACGCGCGCCTGTACGACGGCAGCTACCACGACGTCGACTCGAGCGCGCAGGCGTTCGAGGTCGCGGCCTCGTTGTGCTTTCAAGACGGCGCGAAACGCGCCGGCTTGCATCTCCTCGAGCCGGTGATGAAGAACGAGGTCGTCGTCCCCGAGCAGTACATGGGCGACGTCATCGGTGACATCAACTCGCGCCGCGGCAAGATCCTCGGCATGAGCCAGCGCGGCAACGCGCAGGTCATCGACAGCGAGGTCCCCCTCGCGCAGATGTTCGGCTACGTGACCGATCTCCGCAGCATGACGCAGGGGCGCGCGACCAGCTCGCTCCACTTCTCGCACTACGCACCGGTGCCTACGGCCGTTCAGGAAGCCGTCGTCGCGAAGGTGAAGGGCTCCTGAACGCGCGCTACCTAGCCCGCTGAAACCGCAATCGAGGAAAGACCATGGCGAAAGAGAAATTCAACCGGAACAAGCTCCACGTGAACGTCGGTACGATCGGTCACATCGACCACGGCAAGACGACGCTGACGGCGGCGCTGGTGAAGGTTCAGTCGAAGAAGGGGCTCGCGAAGGAGATTTCCTACAAGGACATCGCCAAGGGCGGGACCGTTCGCGACGAGACG
>JAYVXL010000293.1:0-2023 GCA_043785185.1 Myxococcales bacterium | reverse complement strand
TTCGCCTCGAGCGACTGCAGCCTCACGGCCGATCGCGACCCACATCCTTCGAGAACATGGGCGGGAACGTAACACAGGCGCCGCGCGCACGTGCCGAGCGGGGCCGGCGCGCGCGGGCGCCGCTTGCACGGCGGTATTCGTAAGGCATCCTTGTACGAATGGCGTCGGGCAACGAGGGTCACGAGCGGCGTCGGTACCGGCGAATTCATGCGCCGGTGTACTGCCGGCCGGCGGGACTGAAGGTCATGTCGAAGCGTCAAGAGGCGGTCGACGTCAGCCGCGGCGGCGTCCGCATCTACAGCGACGAGTCGATGAAGGTCGGCGATCGCCTCACGCTGGAGCTCTTCCTGGAGGGGGAGCCCGCCGAGGTCATCTTTCAGGCGGCGGTCGCGTGGGTGGAGAAGCTGCCGAAGGGCGCGGTCGCGCGGTTCGATGTCGGGCTCAAGTTCATTCACCTCGAGCCGGCCGCCGATGCGCTCCTCGCGAAGGTTCTCGGCGCCAGCGAGTGACGCGGAGGCGGGCGAGAGCGACGCGCTGCTCAAGCAAGTGCTCGAGTAGGCGTAGCAGGCCGAGCAGGCGGAGCAGGCCTCACGCGGGGATCTCTGCGTGGATGCGCCGTTCGACGGCCGCATAGTCGACCTCCACGTCGAGGCGCGCGAGCACCGAGTAGAAGCCGAACTGCAGTCGGTTCATGAAGAGCATCTCCGGCGGCATCGTGAAGAGCTGCTCGTCCTTTACCGTGCGCGCGACGCCGGCCAGACCTTTGGTCCCGACGACGAGGCTCGCGGTGAACGGCCGCGTGATGCGGAACGGGGACGCGAAGATCGGCTCGAAGCAGCGGCGAATGTACGTGCGCGCCGCGTCCTCGAGCGGCCCCGGCTTGGCGCCGATCATCGTCGAGACGCGCGACGCGAACGCCGCCTCGTCGCGACGGAGCGCGGCGTCGTGCATCGCGCGCGCGCCGATCAGCGCCGCGGGCTCGATCTTCTGCACGCACCCGTAGTCGAGGAACGTCACGCGCGCGCCCTCGTGGAAGATGTAGTTGCCCGGATGCGGGTCGGCGTTGAAGCGGCCGCCGACGAGGTTGCCGCGGTAGACGTAGCGCCACAAGGTCTCCGCCCACGCCCGGCGCTCGGGCTCGCTCGCCGCGCACGCCTCCTCGAAGGTGCGACCGGTGACGAGCTCCGTCGACAACACGCGGTCGCTCGAGCGCTCGGCGACGAGCGCGGGGACGTGGATCTGCGCGTCGCCGGCGTGAAGCGCCGCGAAGAAGCGCAGCTGCTCCGCCTCGTGCGCGTAGTCGAGCTCCTCGCGGAAGCGGATCTTGATGACGTCGAGCAGGCTCTTGGTGTCGAGCCGTCGCCCGCCGAGCGCGCCGACCATCGACTCGATGAGCCCCGCGTTCGACAGATCGCTCTCGACCGCCTTCGCGATCCCCGGGTGCTGCACCTTCACGGCGAGGACGCGCCCGTCGGCCATCTTCGCGCGGTGGACCTGGCCAATCGACGCGCTCGCGAACGGCGCGTCGTCCCACTCGGCGAACAGCTCGGCGAGCTTCGCGCCGAGCTCCTCCTCCACGAGCGCGCGCACCTCGTCCGGCGCCGAGCGCGCCGCCTGCGAGCGCAGGTGCCCGAGCCACGACTCGTACGAGGCGCGGTGCTGCTCGGGGACGAGGCCGTCGACGTAGCTGGCCATCTGGCCGACCTTCGCCGCGAGCCCGCGCATCTGGGAGAGGGCTTGCGCCGTCTTCTCGGCGCGGGCGGCGCCGCTCGAGAGGCCGATCGCCGCCACGCGCGCGAGGCGACCGACCCGGCTGGTGGGGAGCTTCTTGGTCTTGCTGCGAGACGGCGGCGTGGTCACGGAGCGAGGAACCTAGGGAAAGTCGCCGGCCGTGTCGACCCCGCGCACGGGAGCGCCGCTCCGCGCCAGGCGTGCTAAACGCGAACGCGGCATGACCGAGCCCGCCTACGATCCGTCCCCCCGCGTCGCCGGCGAGCTGAACCTCGCCGTCGCGAGCGTCCGC
>JAYVXL010000292.1:0-6827 GCA_043785185.1 Myxococcales bacterium | reverse complement strand
AGTCGGCGCCGGCCTCTCTCGCCTTGGTCGTGGCCTCGAACGCGACGGCGCCGGGATCGGCGCCCTCCTTGCCCTTGACGACTTGGGCGTCGACGCGCCGGCCCCAGACCTCGAGCTGGGCGACGGCGGCCGCGCGGAAGGTGTCGCCGGCGGCGAGCATGACCTTCTTGTCCTCGGCGCGGAAGCGCGTGGCGAGCTTGCCGATCGTCGTCGTCTTGCCGACGCCGTTGACGCCGACCATGAGGACCACGGTGGGCTTGCCGCCCGCCTTGATGGGCCCGCCGCCGATCGCGAGGATCTTCGCGCACTCGGCGCGCAGCGCGGCCCACACGGCGTCGGCGTCGCCCAGCTCCTTCTTGTCGAGGCGCTCGCGCAGCCGTCCGAGAATGGCTTGGGTCGTCTTCACGCCGACGTCGCTCGAGAGCATGACCTCTTCCACCTGCTCCAAGATGGCCGGGTCGATGGCCTTCTGGCCGTTAAAGAGCGCCGTCAGCTTCGCGATGAAGCCGCCGCGGGTCGCCGAGAGGCCCTTGCGGATGCTCGCGACCTTTTCCTTGTCGAGGGTCCTCTTGGCGGGCGGCGGAGGCGGCGGCTTCGAGACCTGAAGCGCGGGGCGCGAGGGATCGGCGGGGATGAGATCCATCGAGGGCAGCGGCTCGGGCACGCCCGCGCCGCGCTGGCTCTTCGGGGACTTCTCGTCGCCCTTGCCGCCGAGCTGCTTGGACTTCGCTCCTTCGGTCAGCTCTTGGGGCTTCGCGCGAAAGAAGAGGAAGTACGCCGCGGCCAACGCGGCGACTCCGATGACGACGTAGAAGACCATATCCATTCGCGCTTTGCTCCGGGCCCGCTGGCTGCTCGCGGCGGCCGACTATAGAGCGAACGCCCTCGCCGCGGAACGGGCAAACGACGGGCCTGGGGGCCGCGCGGGAGCGTGCCGCCGCTAAATGGACGAGCATGATTCTCGTCCCTCGAACCATTCTCATCCATTGAGCTTCCGTCCTGGTGGGCTCCGCCCCCCGCCACTTCGTGTCGGGCCCCCCTGGTTTCGCCTTCGGCGAGCGTCGTGCTGCGCACGCCGTAGGCGCCGTGCGCGGCACGGTTCGCCGAAGGCGAGTCGGGGAGGCTCGAGAGCGGAGCGAGCGAGGGGGACGAAGTCCCCAGCTGAGGAAGAGCGAAGTCACTGAGCGCGATTCGAGGGACGACAATCGCGCTCGGTGATTTAGGGCTCGCGGCGCTTCACGGCGGCGGGCGCCGGCGCGGGCCCGGGCGGGCGGGGCTCGCCACCCATGGGGAGCGTGGCTTTCGGGTCGAAGACGGTCGCCGGCGCATCGGGAGGTGGTGGGCCGCCGAGCCCCCGGGTCGTCCCCTTCGGACCGAGCCCTTGCGGCGCGCGCGGCAGGGGCGAGCTCGGCGCCGCGCCTTGCGCCGCGTCGGCGGCGTCGAACTCCTGCGGCACGTCGCGGACGGTGAGGCTCGGGTCTCCCACGGGTGGCACGCCGGCGGGCGCGAGGCGATCGACCTCGGCCTCGAGCCGCGCGTCGACGTCGCCGCCCGCGTAGGCCGCCTTCTCCACGGCGTCGGCCCACTTGGCCATCGCGAAGTCGTTGCCCGCGGCGCGCCGCACGTGGCCGGGCGTGGGCTCCGGGTGCGCGTCGAACGGGCGCCCGCGGCGCCGCGCCCATGCCACGAGTCGCTCGAGCAGCAGGCGCTTGCGCATGACGAGCGCGATCTGCAGCTCGCCGCACGGCGGGAGCGGCTGGCGCAGCTCGGCGTGGAGCGGCCCATCGACGACGAGCTCATCGAACCCGCCGCCCTCGGCGCGCAGCTCGAAGCGGCCCGCCTCGTTCGCGAGCACGCTCGCCGTGACCGCCGCGCGATCGAAGCCCGGCCGCTCGATGCGGATCCGCGCGCCGCGCACCGCGACGGCGTCGTGCGCGTCGACGACCCGCCCCGACCAGCCCGCCCGCGCGTCCTTGGCCGGGCGCAGCAGCTCGACGCGCGCCTCGCCAATGATGGCCGGCTTCGGCGGCGACGCGTCCTTGCTCGCGCGATCCTTCGGCTTGATGCGGCCGAGGACGAGCCACAGGACGACGGCCAACCCGGCGACGCCCAGCGGTGCCTGCCGCCACGGGCTGGGACCCTTCACGCGTACGCGGACGAGCGCGTCGTCGCCCGGCAGGAGCCACGGCGCGCTCGGCAGGTAGCGCACGCGGAGCTCCACGTCGCCCTCTTCGCGCGGCCCCGCGAACGTCGCGACGAGGGACGCCTTGCCGTTCTCGAGCGGCGCGGCGCCGACGACCGCGTCGCCCAGCCGCGCCTCGAGGCTGCCCGTCGGGGCGACCCCGCCTTTGGTGGTCGCGGCGACGGCGAGCGTGATGCCCTCTTCGGGCGACTGCGGCGTCGTCGCGTCGTCCGGTCCCGTGAGCGTGACGCGCGCCTGCCGCTCGATGGGTGCAGAGTACATACTCTTCGCGAGCTCGGCGCTCCCGTTGAACGCGATTCGCAGCTCGCCGCGGCCCGGCGGGCCGAGCCGCTCCGCCGGGACGACGAGGCTGAGCGTCCCCGCCGCGGTCGTCGCGCCCGCGCCGAGCGCCTCGCCGCGCTCGTTGGTGAGGTACAGCGGGAGGTCCGCGCCCGCGTGCGTGAGCTGGTTCTCCTGATACGAGGCGACGATCTGAACGCCGAGACGCGCCTTGTCGAGCGAGACGACGCGGACCTCGGGATCGAACCGCAGCGTCAGCGCTTGGCGGCCGGTGTCGATGGGGAGATCGAGCTTGGCCCCGTCGAGCAGCTGCGTGCCGCCCCACGCGACGGTCGCGACGTATTTGTCGCGTGGCACGCTCACGCGCACGCAGAAGCGGCCCGCTTCGTCGGTGACGAGGACGACGGGCCCGCCGGCGGCTTGCGGGCGCGGCCCGCTCCCGTCGCGCGCGTCCTGCGAGCAGCTGCGGGCGGTCTGTCCGTCCTCGGAGAACGAGACGATCTGTCGGGGGTCGGCCTCGCGCGCGAGGCTCAGGGCGACGCTCTCGCCGGCGAGGGTCTGGCCGCCGTCGTCGGCGAGCGTGCCCGAGAGGACGAGGTCGCCGGCGTCCCGCGCGGCCTGCGCGTCGATGCGCGCCGAGCCGCGGACGTGCACGCGCGGGCCGGCGAAGGCAGAGCCGGGTCCGCCGCGCGCGCCGAGCCCCAGGAGCACGGCGATCGCGCACGCGGCGCGCGCCGTCGCCGAGATCGCGCGAGCGGGCCTGGTCACCCCGCGATTCTACAGGATGTGCGCGCACGTGAGGCGGGCTGCGATTGCAGGCCGAGCAAAAGCGCAATTAAGCAGTTAATGCAGTTTTTTGAGGGGGGGGCAGGTCGCAGCGAGTCGTCGGGAAGACGTGGAGAGGCTCGCGGCGATGGGTTTCTCGCGCGGGCCGTGTGATAGCTTGAAGGGGATATGGCGAGCCCGTCACGACGGACTTGGACGCTCGCCTTGGCGTTGCGGATCGCGCTCCTCGTGGTCTCGCCCGCGGCCGCCGATTCGCGCACCGATTTTTTGATCGCGCGCCTCTCGTCGGACGACTTCCGCGTGCGCACGAACGCGGCGCTCGCGCTCGGCGCGACGAACGACGAGGCCGCGGTCCAGCCGCTTTGCGGGGCGCTCGACGACACGAGCGAGGTCGTGCGCCAGGCCACCGCGGTGGCGCTCAAGCGCCTCATGAAGCCGTCGTCCGTCGCCTGCCTCAAGCGGCACCTCGACAGCGAGAAGAACGACTCGGTGAAGCTCCAGATCTCGCGCGCCGTCGAGGCCATCGAGGCCGCCGGCGGGACGGGCGACGATCCGGGGAGCGACGCGCCGAAGCAGAACAGCGGCGCGAAGTACTACGTCGCGATCGCGCCGGTCACCAACAACTCCTCCCGCGCGCAGGCCGACGTCGACCGCATCGTCACCTCGGCGGTTCGCGGCAAGCTCGACGCGCTCGGCCAGTACCAGGTGGCCCCCGGCAAGGAGAGCGCCGACGCGGCCCGCGCTGTCCTGCAGAAGCGCAAGCTGAAAGGGTTTTACCTGACGATCGCGCTCGACAAGCTCGACTACGGCCAGGACGGGCTCAAGGTGACGGTAAAGGTCGTCGTCTTCAGCTACCCGGGCAAGGCGATGCAGGCCGTTTTCGACAAGTGGAAGCTCATGCCCGGCATGAGGCCGGGTGACAAGTCCGCGGAGGACACCCTGATCGCGGCGACGGCCGCGGCGGCCATCGACACGTTCAACCAAAACGCGGCGAGTTTTTAGCGCCGGCTTCGCAATTCAACGAGGATGTGACCCCCATGAGTACCTCTGCCCCCTCGGCGTCCGCCTCCCCTGGACCGGCGAAGTACAAGCGGAGCGTCAAGAACTACCTCATCGATTCGCGCTTCCAGCTCAAATACACGGCGATGATCATCGGCGTCGCCCTGGTCATCAGCGCCGTCATGGGCACCTTCCTCTACCGCACGAGCCAGGACGTCGTGCACGAGAGCCAGCTCGTCGTCGAGGAGAGCCGCAAGGTCTCCGAGGTCGTGAAGATGAACATCGCGAAGGACCCTGTCTACAGCGCCGACCCCGAGCTCGCCGCGGCGTTCGCCGCCGGCTCGACGGACTCCGACAAGAAGATCGAGGAGCAGCAGCGCCGCGTCATCAAGCAGCAGGACACGATGCTCTACGCGCTCGTAGGCGGCCTCGCGGCGATGGTCGTCCTCATCGGGATGCTCGGGATCTACTTCACGCACAAAGTCGCCGGTCCCATCTACAAGATGCGGATGCTCCTCAAGCAGGTGGGCGAGGGGAAGCTCACGTTCCAGGGGAAGCTGCGCAAAGGGGACGAGCTGCAGGAGTTCTTCGAGACGTTCTCGTCGATGGTCGAGAAGCTGCGCGACCGGCAGGCGAGTGAGGTCGCGCAGCTGTCGGACGCGATCGAGGGCGCGCGCCGCGCCGGCGCGGCCGAGGAGGAGATCGCCAAGGTGGTCGTGGTGCGCGACGAGATGGCCAAGGCGCTCGAGGCCTGACGCGGCCGCGAGAGTCGCGACTCACGTGCGCCCCCTCGGCCTCCTCGCCCGCCGCCCGGCGTTCGCGCGCCTCTGGCTCGCGGGCGCGCTCTCGCTCGTGGGCGACTGGCTCAGCCTCGTCGCCGTGAGCGTGCTCGCGGCGGAGCGTGGCGGCGGCCCGCTCGCGCTGGCCGGCATCCTCGCCGCGCACGCGCTGCCCGGAGCGATCGTCTCGCCCATCGCGGGCGTGCTCGCCGATCGCTTCGACCGAAGGCGCCTCCTCGTCGCCACTGCGCTCATCCAGGCGCTGCTCACCGCGCTCATGGCGGTCGCGGCCGGGCGCGGAGAGGTCCTCGCCGTCCAGGCGCTGCTCGTCCTGCGCAGCGCGCTCTCCGCGATGGTCCCGCCCGCCGAGGCCGGCGCGCTCCGCCACGTCGTGGACGAGGGCGAGCTGCTCCCGGCGAACGTGCTCCTCGCGTCGACGTGGAGCGTCGCCTACGTGCTCGGGATGGCGCTCGGCGGCCTTCTCGCGACGCTCGGCCCGGAGGCCGCCATCTCGCTCGACGCGGTCTCGTTCGTCGCGTGCGCGGCGCTGGTCGTCACGCTGCCGCGCATGCCGCCGCCGCGTCGCTCGCATCCACCGGTCGCCGAGTCGCGGCCTCCTGTCTACGGTCCGCGCGCCGCCGCGCGGGCGCTCGTCGCCGACTGGCGCGCCGCGCTCGGCGAAGCGGCGCGCCGTCCGCGCCTGCTCCGCGCCGCCCTGGCAAAGGCGCCGGTCGCGCTCGGCGGCGGCGCCGCCTGGCTCGCGCTGAACCTCGCCGCGAGCGAGGCGCGCCCGTTCGGCGCCGCGGCGCTCTCGCTCGGCATCCTTCAGGCGGTGCGCGGGGCCGGCACCGGGCTCGGCCCGGCGGTCGCGGCGCGTCTCGCGGGCCGCGGCCTCCGTCGCGCGCACCTCGCCGCCGCGTCGTACGCGCTCGCGTTTGGGGGGATGGCGGCGCTGCCCTTCGTGTCGTCCCCCGCCGCGCTCCTCGGCGCCGCCCTTGCGTGGGGCACGGGCACGGGCTCGAGCTGGGTGCTCTCCCAGACGGCGCTGCAGCGCCACGCGGGCGACGCCTTCATCGGCCGCCTGGCCGCGCTCGACGAGCTCGCGTTCTCCTTCGCGATGTGCGCGACGGCAGGGGCGAGCGCGGCGTTGCAGGCCGCCGGCGCGTCGCGCGCGGCCGCGACGCTGGCGATGGTCGGCGTCGGCGTGGCCGCGTGGTGGGCGCTCGCGGCGCGGACGTCGCGCGCGCTCGCGCGTCACTCCGCCGGCGCGAGCGACGGCGCGCCGCGCGCGGCGGGGTCGTCCGACGCGAACACGACGCAAAAGGTCACGAACGCGGCCCAGAGCGCGGCCAGGTGAAGGAGCATCGCGGCGCCGCCCAGCGCGCCGTACACGAGGCTCGAAGCCGCCGGCCCCATCAGCATGCCCGCCGCGTAGAAGAAGTTGTAAATCCCGTTGGCGCGCGCCAGGTCCGACTTCGGCGTCACGACCCCTTGCAGCGCGAGGCTCACCGGCGAGATCGACGCGAGAGTCGCGCCGGCGATGAAGATCGCAACACACATCAATGGCCAACTAGAGAGAAACACGAACCCGAGAATCATCGAGAGGCCGATGATGGACAATACGGTAATGACCCGCAAATGCCCGATGCGGTCACCGAGGCGCGCCCACAGGCTGGAGAAGATGAGCATCCCGCCCGCGAAGAAGGCGGTAATCAGCACGGTATCCTTCTCTTCGACCTTGCCGGACTTCACCAGATAGATCGGCAAGAACAGCACGACCG
>JAYVXL010000291.1:0-20323 GCA_043785185.1 Myxococcales bacterium | reverse complement strand
CCGCGGCGTCGAAGATGCAGTCGCGCATGAGCCAGAGGTCGGGGTCGGCGGATTTCGCGATCGGCGCCCCGTCGGCCGCCGCCGCGCCGCTCTGGTAGACGACGGCCCCGCCCGCGTACGCGGTGACCTCGACCCAGAGGCGCCGGTCCTGCACGGCGCCGCTCGGGAACGAGTGACCGGCCCCGACGTTGTCGAGCAGCACGCGGAGCTGCCCGCCGGTCGCGCCCACGCAGAGCGCCGACTGCAGCGTCTTATCGAGCGTCGCCTGCACCTCCGCGCGCTGCGTGTCTTGGTGCGGGAACGGGGTGAGCGCGAGGTCGACTGCGGCGAACGTGTGCGCGTGGCGGCGGCGCGCGAAGACGCCCGGCGCCTGCGCGATCGGCTCGAGCGCCGCGCTCTGCGCCATGTGGCACTGCCCGCACGTCGCGCCGCCGGGCGCGCGCGAGAAGACCGACGCCTGCCACTCGGCGAGCGTCCGCTCGAGCGACTGCCCGTGGCCGTTGACGATGTCGTGGCACGCGCCGCACATGCGCGCGGAGTCGAGCTTGTCGCGATCGTGCAGCGGCGAGTAGGCCGCCCGGTGCGCGGTGCTCGAGACGGGATCGGCGTACTCGCCGCGCATCGTCAGGTCCGCCGCCGTCGACACCGCGGCGTCGTGCGTGCCGGTGACCTCGTCCACCGTGTGGCAGAAAAAGCACGTCACGCCCTTGCGGTTCGGCGGCACCGTCGCGAGGTCGAGGCCGTCTTTCGTCAGCCCGTCGCGCACGGCGAGGGGCGCGTGGCACTTCACGCAGAAGTCTCCGAGCGCGCCGCCCGTCTCGCGCTGCCCACGCTTGTTCATCGCGACGAACACCGGATCGTCGGCCGCGTACGCGTGCATGCTGCCCGACCACTCGGAGACGTGCTGCGCGTGGCACGTCGCGCACGTCTGCGGGTCGAGCATCGCGTCGCGCGCGAGGAACGTGCCGCCGTCGGTCTTCTTCGTCGTGCACGCGAGCGCCGCGGCGACGAGCGCGGCGAAGAGCGCGATCCATGCGTGGGAGCGGCTCATCGCTTCGCTCCGCCGGCGATCCACTGCACGATCGCGCACTCTTCGGGCCCGGAGAGCGACGCCGTCCCGGGCGGCATGTGGTAGGTCGGGTCGGTCGACGTCAGGCGCTTCATGAGCTCGCTGCACCCCGGGTCGTTCGGCGTCACCCGGTGGCCGCCGACGAGGCGCTCGTAGGCGTCGTCGGCGGTCCCGAAGATGAGGCCGCCCTTCGCGGCGTCGCCGGTGTGGCACGTGCCGGAGCCCGTCGCGCACGTAGGCACGAAGATCTTTGCGTAGAGCGTGTCGAAGACGGGCGGCGAATAAAGCGCCTGGCAGCTCGGCGTGAGACCTTGCACGCAGGCGGAGCCGGGCGTGGTGCCAGACGACGACGACGACGCGCCGCACGCGACGACGAGCGCGGCGGCGGCGCCCGCGGCCGTCCGCGCCGCCCGGGCGCTCAGTTGTTCGGCGCGCCGCAGCGGAGCCATGCGTCGATGCGGCAGACCTGGTCGGTCGTCAGCGCGACGCCAGGGGCGATGGGCATGCCCTGCCCACACTGCCCGGTCAGGTTGCACTCCATGGAGGAGTTGTTCGGACCCTTGCCGCCGTCGACGTTGATGTACGGCACGAGGTTGCCGTTCACCTTGATCGTGTAGCCCTTGAGGCTGTCGATGACCGACTGCGGCGACGTGCCGTCGATCGTCGGCGCCTGCCCGCCGCCGTGGCACTTGCCGGTCGACGCGCACTTCCACGCGCCCGCGGCGACCATGTTCGGGTAGATGTCCGTCTTGAACGAGACGCCGCAGGCGCCGCCGCCGCCCCCGCCGCCGCCGTCGCTGCCGCCGTCGCCGCAGATGACCGCCTCGGTGCCGCCCTCGCCCGGCAGGTTCTCCGACCGCAGCCCCGCGGGATCGCCGTAGGTCGTCACGCCGGCGTCCGAGCACGCGAAGAGCGTGACGGCGCCGCCGGCGACCAGGGCCGTGACGACGCACGCCAGCGTGCGCAGTTGGGAGGGCCTATCCATGGGCAGAAGCCTAGCACCGGGCGGCCGGCGTGGCCTACTGCGCCGGCGCGACGTGGCGCGTCGGCTGCGTTTGTTACATGTACGAAAGAAAGCCGCTTTGGTGGTCCCGCGGCCTCAGCGTTGGTTACGATGACCGATGTGAAGCTCGGCACCCGCCTCGCCCTCGCGCTGAGCCTCGCGACCGCCGTGGTCGTCGCCGCGTGCACGGACGACGGCAGGCCTTGCTACCCGCAGGACTACCGCGCGTGCGCGTGCCCGCCGGGTACCGCCGCCGCGGCCGCGAGCACGCACGGCTTTCAGCAGTGCACGGCGGACGGGCAGGGGTACGGCGCCTGCGACTGCAGCGGCGCGGTCCCCGGCGTCACCGCCGCCCCAGATGCGGGCGCGCTCGACGCCGCCAGCGAAGGCGCGCCGGTCGCCAGCGAGGCGGGCGACGCGAGCGCCCTCCTCCCGTTCATGTCGGCGTGCGAGACGAACGAGCAGTGCGACACGGGCCTCTGCTTCAATTTCAACGCGAAGGGGCGGCACTGCAGCAAGCCCTGCACGCAGGCGTCGGAGTGCCCGCCTCCCTCCGGCGGCTGCAGCAACATGAGCGTCTGCAAGGCCCCATGATGCGGCGGCTCGCGATCGTCGCGACGCTCCTCCTCCCTGCGCGCGCGGTCGCGCAGGAGCCGACGCAGGCCCAGGCCGCGCCCGCCGCCGTGCCCGCGCCGCCGACGGAGCCGGAGAAGGCGGGGCCGCCCGAGGTCCGCGTCATCGGCGACAAGGCGGACTCGCTCCAGCGCATCCCCGGCTCCGGCACCGTCGTCGGCAAAAAGGACATCGAGCGCGCGCAGCCGACGGAGGTCGCCGAGATGCTGCGGCGCGTGCCCGGCCTCGTCGTCCGCCAGGAGTTCGGCGGCGGCGGCCGCCTCGACATCGGCGTGCGCGGCCTCGACAACGGTCGCAGCCGGCACGTGCTCATCCTCGAGGACGGCATCCCGATCTCGATCAACCCGTACGCCGAGCCGGACATGTACTACGCGCCGCCGATCGAGCGCATGCGCGGCATCGAGGTCGTGAAGGGCAGCGGCAGCGTCCTCTTTGGACCGCAGACGATCGGCGGCGTCGTGAATTTTCTGACCCTCGCGCCTCCCTCTCACCAGATGGTGACGACCGACGTGGAGGGCGGCCAGTTCGGCTACGCGCGCGGCCTCGCGAGCTACGGCGACACGTTCGGCTCCGCCCGCTACGTCGTGCAGGGTCTCTACCGCCGCGGCGACGGCTTTCGCAGCGATCCGTACGAGTCGGTGAACATGCTCGGCAAGGTGGCGTTCGAGACGAGCGACACCGGCGAAGCGACGCTCAAGCTCGGCTTCCACGACGACTCGGCGATCGCCGAGGACGTCGGCCTTACGCGCCAGATGTACGCGGATACGCCGCGCCGCGGCACGCTCGCGCCCGACGACAAGCTGCACCTGCGCCGCTACGACGTCTCGCTCACGCACGAGCAGCGCTGGGACAAGACCAAGCTCCGCACGCTCCTCTACGCCTACGACACGAACCGCATCTGGCGGCGCCAGCTGTACGTGCGCGCGGGCTTCGCCGGGCAAAGCTACGACCGCATCGTCGGCGACACCTCGAGCCCGAACGCGGGCATCTACTTTCAACCGGGCGACGCGGTGCTCGATCGCGACTACCAAGTGGCGGGCCTCGAGCCGCGCTTCGAGACGCGCTTCTCCACCGGCGCCGTCGCCCACACGCTCGAGTACGGCGGCCGCGTCCTCGGCGAGACGGCGCACTACCAGCAGCGCACCGGCCAGAGCCCCACGTCCTGGTCGGGCACGCTCGACGCGGAGGAGACGCACCGCACGATCGCCGCCGCCGCGTACGCGCAGGATCGCATCGCCTTTCGCGATGACCTGCTCGTCACCCCTGGCCTGCGCTTCGAGCACGCGTCGTTCCACAAGCTGCAGCTTCGCGTGAACGACAGGGACGTGTCGTACCCCGGCGACACGTCGTCGAACGGGCTCATCCCCGGCGTCGGCATCATCTACGGCTCGCGCACCGCGCACGCGTTCTCGGGCCTTCACGTCGGCTGGGCGCCGCCGCGCATCACCTCCGCGATCAGCCCGAAGGGGGAGCCCAACCAGCTGAGCGCGGAGCAAAGCGTCAACTGGGAGGTCGGCGGCCGCGTCTCGCCGGCGAAGTGGCTGCGCACCGAGGCGACGCTCTTCGCGTCGAAGTTCCTGAACCAGGTGGTGGCGAACACCGCGGGCGCGTCGGCGTCGGCGTCGGGCGAGATCGACGCGGGCCAGACGCGGCACGTCGGCGCCGAGCTCGCGGAGACGCTGCAGCTCGGGCGCCTGCTCGGCTGGGCCACGCTCGTCGAGCTCGGCGCGCGCTATACCTACGCGCGCGCCACGTTCGTCGGCGGCGCGCACGCCGGCAACCTCCTCCCGTACGCGCCGCTCCACAACGTGAGCGCCAACCTCGACGTCGAGCACGACACGGGCGTAGGCGGTCAGATCGCGTGGACGCACCTCGGCGCGCAGTACACCGACGTGGCGAACACGGTCGCGGAGGACTCGACCGGCCGCGTCGGCATCATCCCCACGGCCGATCTCCTGAACGCCACGGCTCACTATCGCCACAAGCCGAGCGGCCTGACGTTCCGCGTCACCGTGAAGAACGCGCTCGACACGACGTACATCGCCGCGCGAAGGCCCGAGGGCATCTTCACCGGGAGCTACCGCCAGATGCTCGTCGGCATGCGGTGGGACTGGGAGCGACAGCCCGCGCCTCCGGCGCTACAGTGATCAACGTGCGCCCTCTTGTGCCCCTCCTCGCGCTCGCGCTCGCGCTGGCTTGCCTCGGCGTGGCGCCGCCCGCGCGCGCGGCGACGCGCGACGTGAAGGTGCTCGTCCCCGACGGCGACAACCTGCAGTACATGGCGTTCTGGCTCGCGAAGGGCGCCGGCTTCTTCGCCGACGAGGGGGTGGACGTCACGATCGTCGTGCCGACGACGCCGCAGGAGGCGCGCGCCTACTTCGAGCGCGGCGAGGCGAACGTCGCGGTGCTTCCGCCGCCGGTCTACCTGGAGCTGATGGGCGCGCGCTTCCCGCTGGTCCTCGTGTGCAACCTCCTGCAAAACGATCCGATCAACCTCGTCGTGAGCGGGAGCGTGTGGACCGCGCGAAAGCTCTCCCGGGATCTGCCGGTGCGCGAGCGCCTCGCCCTCCTCCGCGGCCTCAAGGTCGGCGTCGCGCCCCATCCGCCGGCGCGCCTGCGCGCGATGTTCGCCGCGTACGGCCTCGACGCCGATCACGACATCGAGATGCGGATCTTCCACGGCAAGGAGCAGAACGACGCGTTCGCGCGCGGCGAGGTGGACGCGCTCTTCGCGCACACGCCGTACGTCGAAAAGGCCCTCGTCGATCAGGGCGCGCAGCTGCTCGTGAACATCTCCGGCGGCGAGGTGCCGAGCCTCGCCGGGCGGCAGATCCACGCGCTCGTGTTCACGCGCGCCTTCGCCGAGGGCAGCCCGTCCACCGCCGCGGCGATGGCGCGGGCGATCGCGCGCGCCGAGACGATGCTCCACGCCGACCACGCGGGCGCCGCCGCGGCGCTCACGCGCTCGATCGCCGGCGCGGAGCTGCGCCTCGTCCGACCGATCGTCGATCTCTACGCGCCGGCCGTCCCGGACACGCCGGTGGTGACGGCGGAGGGCTTCGGCCCCGCGCTCCTCTACTTCCCGACGGGGCGGCCCGCGCCGAGCCTCGCCGGCCTCGACCTCAGCACGTTCGTCGCGCCCAAGTTCGCGCGCGAGGCGTCGGCGCCGCGCTCGTCGCCCGCCGTGACGTGGGCGCCGGCGATCGCCGCGCTCATCGCCGCGCTGGTCTTTCTGCTCGTCCTCCGGCGCCGGGCGGCCGCGCGATCGGCTACGCCGCCGCGCGCAGAGGTGTGACGAAGGTGTAACCGCCGCCCACAGAAAAGCGGCTCACACTCGTGGAGACTCTTCACGAGGTGCCCCCATGAACCGACTCGTCTCCGCGGCTCTCGTCTCCTCTTGTGCGCTCGCCCTCGTCGTCGCGGGCTGCAGCGGCGCGGTCAGCTCGCCCAGCTCCTCCTCCAGCGGAGGCGGCGGAGGCAGCAGCGGCGCGAGCGGAACCAGCGGCGCGAGCGGGGGAAGCAGCAGCGGCGCGAGCGGAACGAGCGGAACGAGCGGAACCAGCGGAACGAGCGGAACGAGCGGAACCGGCGGCGCGAGCGGAACCAGCGGAACGAGCGGAACCAGCGGAACCAGCGGAACCAGCGGCGCGAGCGGAACCAGCGGCGCGAGCGGAACCAGCGGAACCAGCGGGTCGTCGGGCGACGCGGGGCTGCAGCCGCTGCTCGGCACCTGCAGCGCCAACGCGCAGTGCGAGAGCGGTCATTGCTTCGTGGGCGGCATGGGCAGCTACTGCTCGCTCGTCTGCACGCCGGCCAACGCCGCCACGGTTTGCGTCGCGCCGTTCAACGGCATCTGCAACAACCAGGGGTACTGCCGCAAGCCCTAGGGAGAGCGAGCGCCCGCGCCGGCCGAATCAGCCGCCGTCGGCCGCGTCGGTGACGCCGGTGTCGACGCCGGTGTCGACGCCGGTGTCGCCGCCGCCGTCAGGCGCCGCGTCGATGCCACCGTCGCACGTCGACTGGGCGTTCGTCCCGGTGGTGGTCTGCATGACATCCTTGCGCGTGCCGCCGATCATCGGCCCGATCGCCCCGAGGTCGCTCGTGCTGACGTTTTGCGCGCGCAAGACGCCCACGACGTCCGAGAGGAACGCGTCGAAATCTGCGTCGGTGATTTGCGGATCGATCGCCGCGTGCGCCTCCGCCATCGGCTTGCACGCCGCCTGGAGCGAGTCGGACGAGCCGGCGTACTTGATCCCGTCGCACCCGAGGATCTCGCCGATCTCCCGCGCGAAACAGTCTGTGAAGTGCGTCTGGTCCGTCAGCGCGAGCCCGGTGAAATACGCTCCGATACGGCAATCCGCGGAGACGGCCTTCAGCGTCGCCGCCGAGATCGCCTGCACTTTCGAAAAGCCGCCGAGCTTGTAGCAGTAGGTCGACGTGTCGATCGCCGCCTCGACCGCCCCGTCGGTGCTGCCGCTCGAGCTGCTGCTGATCCCTGCATCCTTTCTCGCGAGAGGCTGCACTGTGTCGTCACCGGAGCCGCATGCAGAGCCGAGCACGATCGCTGCGCCGACGAGAACCACAGGAATTCCTCGCATAGCGTAATTGTAGCCGCCTTTGATGGGCGGAGGCAGCATCTCGCCGATCCAGGGGGTGATGGCGGCAGGCCGCAGTTTTGTTCGGAGCCGCAGGCCCGTGGTCCCTCGTCTGTCCAAGCAGGACGGATTTTGAGGCGATATGTGGTGCGCTGAGGATCCATCGTACATGCGCTCCGACGCACCCCGAGGGACCACCAGGTCACCCCTGGATCGCGTGTAACAACCAGGTAACCGGGCTGGTTCTGGGGAATCGACGGCCCACCACGGAAACTTCCAGCGCTTTTGGGGGGATCTTCGGAGAATCGCGGGTAGCGAAGCGCGGCACGGCAGGTGCTTAGGTACTCCGCATCACGATGATGAGCGGACGTTTCCTCCCCACCTGGATCTTCTTCGGAGCTTCGGCGCTCGTCGCCGGGGGCTGTTCGAAGAAGAGCGTCGAGCCCGCGGCGACGACGAAGGTGGCGGCGCCGACGAAGGCCGAGACGTCTGCAGCCGGCTCCGGGGCCGGCCCCGCGGCGAACGATGCCGCGCTCCACGGGACGCGCAAGCTGAAGGGCATCGACCTCGCGGTGTGGGTCGACGGTGTCCAGAAGGGCGTCCTCCGCTACGGCGACCTCGCGAACGTCGCGAACGCCGGCACCGACGAAGCGCCCGAGTACCGCGTCGCCGACTACCTCACGTCGATCGGCGTCGCGCCGTCGACCGTCAAGTCGGTCTACGTCTGGGACAACGCGAACCGCGTCGGCAGCGTCGACGGCGCAGAGCTCACCAAGGAGCAGGACCGCTTCCGCGTCCGCTTCTCGGCCGGCACGACGGGCGGCGCAGAGACGGCGTGGGACACGACGGGCCTCAAGAACCTCTTCGTCGTCCACGAGATCCGCAAGATCGAGGTCTTCGTCGCCAAGGACGCGCCGAAGCTCGCCAAGGGCAAATCGTGCGTCGTCGGCGACGACGGGCTCTGCTCGGACGGCATCCCCTTCGTGGCCGGCGACGGCGCCAAGGGCACGCGCGTCTACGTCGACGGCAAGCTCGCCGGCGTCGTGAAGCGCAAGCTCGTCGGCGACGCGGTCGCGATGGGCACGACGGCCGACGGCGAGACGAAGCTCTCGCTCGCGAGGCTCGCGGCGGAGCTCGGCGCCGACACCGCGAGCGCGAAGTCGGTCGAGCTCCTCAGCGGCGACGACGTCGTCGGCCGCGCCGACGCGGCCACGTGGAGCAAGCTCGCCAGCGAGGTCTTCTTCACGCTCCCCAAGCACCAGCACGGCAAGGTGCTCGTCCGCGTGCCCGCCGCGATGCAGGTGGACGGCGCCGTCGACCGCGACGCGCTCGTCACCGCCGTCCAGATCTACAAGCGCGCGACCCCCGCGGGCCGCGAGCTCTCCTCGATTTCCGATCTCACCAATTTGAGCGCGCAGATCGCCTCGAACGACGACGCGCACACGCACGACGAAGCAGAAGAGAAGCGCTAAGGCCAGACGGCGGCGGGCTCGCTCGCACCACCGTCCCCGGAGGAAGACCATGAAGACGTCCCGTATCAGTGCAGTCATTGTCTCGACGCTCGCGATGGTTGGCGCCGCCGCGGACGCGCGCGCAGACAGCGGCACCGTGGTCTTGAACACGTACCACCAGGTCCTCCCCAAGATGATCGGCGACGCCCTCGGGCCGACCAAGATCGTCAACGGCACGACCGTCCCGCGCGTCGGCCGCTGCACGGGCGTCGGCTTCATGGACCCGCAGCTGAAGCTGGACGACAGCCCGACGGCGGCGGCCAACCACGCCACCGACGTCCCCCTCCTCTTCATCGCGACGCGGACGGCGAACACCGTCAACCCGAACAGCAACAACAGCTACATGCAGGCGTCCTTCGCCGTCGCCCACCTCACGAAGGCGGGGCCGCAGGTCGACGCGATGCAGCTGGTCAACCTCCCCGAGCTCGACGGCGACCGCACCTTCGCCAAGCCGAACATCATGGCGACGAACAAGTACTACCTCCTCGTCGGCGCCAGCGAGGACAACGGCCAGAACAACAACCCCCAGGTCGTCGCGTTCGTCTACGACAAGGCGACGATGAAGCCGGTCAAGGTCACGAACTCGAACCGGCAGGACAGCCTCACCAAGCCGACGAACTTGATCGAGCTCTCGGGCAAGAACGACAACCAGCAGTACGGCCCGCACTCGATCGCGCGCGTTCAGGGCACGGACAACGCGTTCGTCATGGGCGTCCAGCGCAACAACAACAACGCGTACGTGCTCCGCACCGACGTCGTCGAGGACGCCGCGAACGGCGGCGTGAAGCTCGAAGTCAAATACCTGAACCGCGTCATTCAGAACGCCCAGCACTGCCGCCCTGACGTCGTCACCAACTCGGCCGACGGCACGACGGCGTACCTCACGAGCGTCGAGGCGAACACGCAGCCGGCGAACATCGGCGTGCGCCTCCTCTCCTTCGACGTCGCGACGGGCAAGGTCATCAAGAGCCAGCTCATCGCCAAGAGCGACCCGAAGAACAACAAGTACATGGTCCAGCCGAACATCGCGGACCTCGGCAAGTACATCGCCGTCAGCTACCAGGAGAGCGCGGCGGTCCGCCCGGGCAACAACAACAACGGCAACGGCCACGCGGGCGGCATCAACGTCTCGAACCTCGCGATGTTCGACAAGACGACGCTCGCGCCGGTCGGCGCCATGATGAGCAACATCGCTCCCTACGCCCGCCACGCCGGCGCGATCGGCGCGACCTGGGGCGAGTCCGGCAAGGAGATGCCGGTCGTCCTCTCGATGGGCGGCTCGTCGACGGGCACCGGCGCCGGCTTCGTGCAGGTCCTCCCGCTCGACACGGCGACCAACTCCTTCGGCACGAAGGACCCGCTCAAGCTCTACAAGACCGCGACGTACACCGACGTCGCCGGCACCGTCGTCCGCGGCAAGCGCAACCCGAACAACCAGGGTCGCGGCTTCATCTACGCGGCGGCGAACATCCCTAACCCGGGCTACAACGGCGGCAACACGGCGTTCATGCCGGAGGTGAAGACGCTCATCGGCTCCGCCGTCCAGGGCTACACCACGGCGGACACCGCGAAGCTCGCCGCGCGCGAGAGCATCTTCCTCTCGCTCGTGCCGGCCTCGTGGATCCCGAAGACGCCGACCGTCCCGGGCGGCCCGACCAGCACGCCGGGCGTCGACCCGGGCACCGGCCAGCCGAGCCTCACCGGCCCGCTCCCGCGCGTGAACGTGCCCGGCACGAGCACCGACCCGCAGGCGCAGGCCCCGGGCAGCGTCATCCCCGGCGGCGACAGCCCCGACCCGGGCGGCGCCGGCTTCCACAACAGCCTCGACGGCGCGAACTCCGGCTGCTCGGTCTCGACCCGCGGCACGGAGGGCAGCACGGGCGGCCTCGTCCTCGTCGGCCTCGGCATGCTGCTGGCTCTCCGCCGCAAGCAGGAGGAGAAGTGAACATGAAGCCGTACGCATTCGCACTGTTCGCCGCGCTCGCTGGTGCAACGGCGCTGGCGTGCGGTTCCACGGACCCGAACACGCTCGGCGGCCCCGCTCCGGTCGGCGGCGACAACGGCGGCGGCCCCGCCCACGGCGGCTCGAGCTCCGGCGGGTCGTCGAGCGGCGCGGCGACCTCATCGTCGTCGAGCGGCGGCGGCGGCGGCACGACCCCCGGCGTCACGCCGGCGGGCCAACCCCCGCCGGGCATCTCGTCGAACACCGCGAAGGACTACTTCATCAAGACGGTGTTTCCCGAGCTGGCGACGACGTGCGGCGGCTGCCACGCGCCCCCCGGCTCGGCCGGAGCGCCTACGTTCTGGAACGCCGACGCGGCCACCGCGTACGCCGCGGTCGAAGCCCGCGG
This sequence comes from Myxococcales bacterium, assembly GCA_043785185.1. Lineage (GTDB taxonomy): Bacteria > Myxococcota_A > Polyangia > Polyangiales > Polyangiaceae > JANYHK01. The sequence continues at coordinate 9,161 of JAYVXL010000291.1, read as the reverse complement.
CTACATCGCGCCGGCGTCCATGTTCCTCCGCAAGGGCCAGCACACTGGCCCGGCGCTCACGCCGCAAGAGACCAGCGACGTCACGCAGTGGCTCTCGCTCGAGCAGCAAACGCGCGGGAACGTCGCGCCGACGAACCTCCTCAGCAAGCTCGGCAACTGCGTCGACCCGGCGAAGTTCCAGGCGATCACGCTCGACAAGCTCCGCACCATCAAGCGGACGAACGAGAACGCCAACACGTGCACCGGCTGCAACGCGGCGCCCTGCCAGACGTGCCACACGTCCGGCGAGTACGCGATGCACGCGAATTTCAGCCAGATCGGTCAGCCGACCGTCGCGGCGCTCCAGGCCAACGCGCTCTCGCCCGAGGGTATCTACGTCATCAGCAAGTACGTCGCGACGAACGGCACCACGCTCGTCCCGTCGACCGCGCTGAAGGACAAAGCGACGGCGACGTCGACCGGGCTCCCTTACTCGCACCCGATGTTCGCCGTCACGCCGGCGATGGACACCGCGATCGCCGCCTTCGCGCAGGACATCATCACGAAGTACAATGCCAAGACATGCGGTCAATGATCCGACCTTTCGCGTTGCGCTGACGGTATGGGGCACGGCCTCGCTCTCCTCGAGAGCGGGGCCGCTCTCGTTTTGGTGGGCGCCTCGTGCGAAGCTGTACGGCGAGAGGAGCGAAGCGGATGCGAGGGTGGCTTTGGCTTTTGGCGGGAGGCGCGGCGATCTCGGCGTCGGTCGCGTGCAGCAGCAGTAGCGGCAGTAACAGCAGCGGCGGGGACAGCGGCGCGCCCACGGGAAAGGATCAGGCGACGCTCGAGCAGGGCAAGGCCTCGGTCGTGTCGCGCAGCTGCACCAAGTGCCATGGCGACAACATGGCCGGCGCGACGAAACCCCTCGCGTACCCGCAGGATCCGACGGTGGAGCTCTACCCGCCGAACCTCACGCCGGACGAGGCGACGGGCGTCGCGCGCTGGAGCGACGACCAGCTCGCGCTCGCGATTCGCACCGGCGTCGACCAGGGCGGCCTCGAGCTTTGCCCGCAAATGAAGCACTTCTCGACGATGAACGACTTCGAGACGTACTCGATCATCAAGTACCTCCGCTCGCTCCCGCCCGTCCCCCAGCGCGTGCTGCGGAGCGTGTGCCCGCCGCTGAAGACCAAGCAGGAGCAGGAAGCCGGCGCGCCGTAGCCTCCGGCGGTGGTAGCGGGGTGGTAGTCTAAGGGAATGGATCCCCGACTCCGCGTCGTCTACGTCGTCGGCGTCGCGATCGGAGTCTTCTTCCTCCGGCAGCCGTGGCAGCTCGGCGCGCTCGCGGCGAGCCAAGCGGCGTTGTGGCTCCTCGTTCGGCTCCCGCCGCGGCGGCTCGTCCGCCAGGTGACCAAGCTCTGGGGCTTCGCGACCTTCATCGGCTTGTCCTACGCGCTGACGGCCGAAGATCCGGCGACCGATCGCTGGGTGCCCGTGCACGTCGGGCCGTGGACGGTGACGCTGAACGTCGCCGGCGCGATCGCCGGCGGGCTCATGGTGCTGCGCGTCGTGTGCGTGGTGCTCGCGTCGCAAGTCGCGCGCGCCGGCGACGAGCGGGCGATCGCCGCGGGGCTCGGCAAGCTCGGCGTCCCGAAGATCGTGGCGGCGTCGATCGACGCGGTGCTCGCGCTCATGGGCAGCGGCGAGCGTCGTCGCGGTGGGGGAGGCGGCGGCGGCGGCGGTGGTGGTGGTGGCGGTGGTGGAGGCGGTGGTGGAGGCGGTCGCGGTCGCGGCCCCGCGGGTGACGGCGAGCCTCACGAGGGGTTCTGGGCCTCCGTGAAGCGCCTCGGGCGCGGCGACGTCGGGCCGATCCTGCAGCGGATCGAGCGTCAAATCGCGCGTAGCGAGGAGCACCTCGAGGGCCACGATCTCGGGCCGAAGGGGAAGGCCATCGCCGCCGACGTCGCGGTCATCGCCGGCGTCGCCCTCACGATGCTCGGCATCAAGGCGCTCAAAATCCTGCCGAGCATCCCCTTCGCGCCGGGCCACAAGCTCGTCATCCTGACGCCGCTCTACCTCGTGGCGGCGGTGAAGACGAAGTCGCGCTTCGGCGCGACGCTCACCGGCCTCGTGATGGGCACCGTCGCGTTCCTCCTCGGCGACGGGCGCTACGGCATCTTCGAGATCGCCAAGCACGTCGCGCCGGGGCTCGTCTGCGACTTGCTCGTGCCGATCCTCACGCGCGGCGGCAAGCTCCCCGGCACGCTCACGTGGTCGTGGGTCGGCGGACTCATGGGGGCCGCGCGCTTCACGACGATCTTCGTCGTGACGTTGAGCGTGCAGGCGCCGGCGGTCGCGTGGGCCATCCTCATCCCCGGTCTCACGGTGCACACGGTCTTTGGCGTACTCTCCGGCGCCGTCAGCTATCAGCTCTTGAAGCCGCTCGCCGAGTTCCGGCGGCCGGAAAGTAACAAAACTGTAACAGGCGAAGCGCCGTCCGCTCCGGAACACTCCTAGCGCGGCGTATCCGACAGAAAGCCATCATGACCACCAAGCTCGTCACCGGCGACGGCCGGACGCACATCACCTCGTCGCTCATGCGCGAGTCGCTCGTCGACCGCCGCGTCGTCGCCAAGACGGACTCGGAGCGCGAGTTCTCCATTCTGCCGGACGTCGTCCTCATCGGCCTCGGCGGCCACTCGATCTTCGATCGCGGCAAGGACGCGCTCCTGCCCATCGCCGAGCAGCTCGCGGCGGCCCGCAAATACAAGCTCGTCGTCGGCGTCGGCGGCGGGACGCGCGTGCGCCACACGATCTCGGTCGCGCTCGATCTCGGCCTGCCGACCGGCGGCGTGGCGCAGCTCGTCGGCGCGATGGAAGAGGCCAACGCCGTCTTCCTGAACGCGCTCCTCGCGAAGCATGGCTCGATCGTCATGCAGCGCGAGCACTTCTGGGAGCTGCCGCTCTACCTCGAGAGCGGGATGATGCCGATCGTCATCTCCATCCCGCCGTACCACTTCTGGGAGCCGCCGCCCGAGGACGGACCCATGCCGACGCACGGCTCGGACTTCGGTCTCTTCATCCACGCCGAGGTGCTCGGCATGCAGAAGATCATCTTCGTAAAGGACGAAGACGGCCTCTACACCAAAGACCCGAAGAAGCACTCGGACGCGAAGCTGATCAAGAAGACGACGCTCAAGGACCTCTTGGCCGACATGCCCGAGGAGCTGATCTTGGACCGCCTCCTCTTCACCGCGTGGAAGACCGCGCGCCACGTGAAGAAGGTTCAGATCATCAACGGCCTCAAGCCGGGCGAGCTCACGCGGGCGCTCGCCGGTGAGGACGTCGGGACGGTCATCGAGAAGGAGATGACCCATGCTTGAGCGCAAACAAATCGAGAGCTCCTTCACCAACGCGCCGCTCACCGGCGAGCCCGAGGGCTTCAAGTACGACGCCGTGGCGATGATGCCCGACGTGAAGGTCGTCAAGATCGGCGGGCAGTCGGTCATGGATCGCGGGCGCGTGGCGCTCTTTCCGATCCTGGAAGAGATCGCCGCCGCGAAGGACAAGTACAAGCTGCTCCTCTGCTGCGGCGGCGGCACGCGCGCGCGCCACATCTACGCGATGGCGAGCGATCTGGAGCTGCCCACCGGCATCCTCGCGGCGCTCGGCGGCTATGTGCCGCGCCAGAACGCGCGCATGCTGCAGATGCTCCTCGCCAAGCACGGCGGCATCTACATCATGCACGACGACTTCGAGAAGCTGCCGCTGTACTTCCGGCTCGGGTGCATCCCCATCATGACGGGCATGCCGCCGTTCGGGTATTGGGAGAAGCCGACCGAGAACGGGCGCATCCCGCAGCACCGCACCGACGCTGGCGTCTTCCTGAGCGCCGAGGTCCTCGGCTGCAAGCGCGCCATCTTCGTCAAAGACGAGGCGGGCCTTTACGAGGACGATCCCAAGAAGAACCCGAAGGCCAAGCACATCCCGCGCATCACGGCGAAGGAGCTGCTCACGGCGGATCTCCCGGACATGATTTTGGAGCGCGTCGTCATCGAGTACCTCGCGCGCGCGCGGTCATGCCACGAGCTGCAGATCGTCAACGGCCTCGAGCGCGGCATGCTGACGCGCGCGCTCGCGGGTGAGGACGTCGGCACCCTCATTACCAAGGCATGAACGTCCCTCGCGCGGCCGCTCTCTACGCCGTCCTCTCGCTCGCGGCGTGCCTCACCGCGGCGTGCAAGAAAGGGCCGGCGGCGGCCGCGCCCGAGCTCAAGGTCGCCGCGGCGGCGGACCTCGCGTTCGCGTTCAAGGACCTGGGCGACGCGTACAAGAAGAAGACGGGGCAGCCCGTCTCCTTCTCGTTCGGCTCGACGGGCCTGCTCGCCAAGCAGATCGCCGAAGGCGCGCCGTTCGACGTGTTCGCGGCCGCCAACGTCTCGTTCGCCGACGACGCGATCAAGAGCGGCGCCTGCGCGGCCGAGAGCAAGGCGCTCTACGCGACGGGCCGCATCGCGATGTGGACGAAGACGGGCGCCGCGCCGCCGAAGACCGTCGCCGACCTCGCGGACCCGCGCTTCACGAAGATCGCCATCGCCAACCCCGAGCACGCGCCGTACGGCCGCGCGGCGAAGGACGCGATGACGAAGGCTGGGGTCTGGGAGAAGGTGCAACCGCGCGTCGTCTACGGCGAGAACGTGCAGCAGGCGCTGCAGTTCGCGCAGTCGGGCAACGTCGAAGTGGCGGTCGTGGCGCTGTCGCTCGCGGTGGTGACCGAGGGCGGCGCGTACGAGACGATCCCGGTGGACGCGCACGCGCGGATCGATCAGGCGCTCGTCGCGTGCAACGGGAGGGGCGCGGCGCCGTCGGAGGGCGCGCGCGCGTTCATCGCGTTCGTGGGCTCGGGCGAAGGGCGCGCGGTCATGCGGCGCTACGGGTTCCTCTTGCCGGGCGAAGCCGCGGCGAGCTCGAAATAGGCGGTCCCTCGCGGGCCCGCGCCGCCTTTTGCCGCTACGGGCCCGGCGTTCGCTCTAGACTCGGGCCGGGATGGATCTCGCGCCGCTCCTTTTGTCGCTCGAGGTCGCGTCGGTCGCGGTGGTGGTGGCCGCGGTGCTCGGCGTCGCGCTCGCCGCGCTGCTCACGCGCGAGCGGCTGCCCGGGCGCGATCTGCTCGACGCGCTCGTGACGGCGCCGATCGTGCTGCCGCCGACGGTGCTCGGCTACTACCTGCTCGTGGCGCTCGGGCGGCGGAGCTTGCTCGGGCACGCGTTCGAGCAGCTGACGGGCTCGTCGATCGTCTTCACGAAGACGGGCGCGATCTGCGCGGCCACGGTGGGGGCGCTGCCGATCGTCGTGAAATCCGGGCGCGCGGCGCTCGAGGGCGTCGACGTCACGCTCGTGCGCGCAGCGCGGACGCTCGGCGCCGGGCCGATGCGCGCGTTCTTCACCGTCCGCTTGCCGCTCGCCGGGCGCGGCATCGTCGCCGCGCTGATGCTCGCGTTCGCGCGCTCGCTCGGCGACTTCGGCGTCACGCTCATGATCGCAGGCGACATCCCCGGCGAGACGCAGACCGCGTCGCTCGCCATCTACGACGCGATCCAGTCGCACCGCGAGGCGGAGGCCATAGGGCTCGTGCTCGTGCTCACCGCCGTCGCCGTCTCGATCCTCTACACCGTGAACCGCCTGACCGCGAGACGCGATGCCTTCTGACGCCCTCGCCGTGGAGGTCACGGTGGAGCAGCGCGGCGGCTTCCGCCTCGACGTGAAGCTCACGGCGGCGCCGGGCATCACCATCTTGTTCGGGCCGAGCGGGTCCGGCAAGAGCACGACGCTCGCGGCGATCGCGGGGCTGGTGCGGCCATCGCGCGGCCGCATCGCGCTCGGTGACGACGTGTGGTTCGACGCCGACGGGCGCGTCGATCGGCCCGTGCACATGCGCCGCGTCGCGTTCGTGTTCCAGTCGCTCGCGCTCTTTCCGCACATGACCGCGGCGGCGAACGTGGCGTACGGGATGGACCGCGCGCTCCCGAAGGACGAGCGCGCCGGGCGGGCGCGCAAGATGCTGGAGCGCCTGCGCGTCGGGCACCTGGCGGCGCGCCGCCCGGCGACGTTCTCCGGCGGCGAGGCGCAGCGCGTCGCGCTCGCGCGCGCGTTCGCGACGAGCCCGCGCGTCGTGCTCTTCGACGAGCCGTTCAGCGCGATGGACCGCGAGCTGCGGAGCGAGCTGGCGCGCGATCTCCGCGCGTTCGTCGACGAGCTCGGCGTCCCGATGCTTCACGTCACCCACCACCGCAACGAGGCGCGCGCGCTCGGCGACCGCGTCGTGCGGCTGGAGGGCGGCCGGGTCGTGCGCGAGGGTTCGGTGCGCGACGTGCTCGGCGACGGTAGCGAGGACGAGCCCGTCACGAGCGCGCGCGCGGCGGCGGGCGCGTGGGGAGAGCGAGGGTGAGGCGACGTCGAACGTGGCCGTTCGTGCCCACGCTGCTGCGCCTGCCGCTGGAGTAGACTGCTTCGGATGAACTGCACCCGCCGCCGCCTCGCCGCGCTCGCCGCCGCCGCTACCTTCGCCGCGCTCGTCCTCCCGGGTTGCAAGAAGGGTGGCTTCGGCAAGGACTTCGAGGGGGAGGTCACCCTCCGCACGACCCGCGGCGCCGGCGCGCCCCAGGACATGGTCGTCAAGGCGAAGGGCGACAAGCTCCGCTTCGACACGACGACGAACGGGCAGGCGGCGTCGGCGCTCTTCGACCCGCAGGCGAACAAGGTCGTCCTCGTGATGGACGCGCAGAAGGCGTACATGGACATGGACTTCACCGCGCCGTCCGCCGCGCCGAACACCGACCCGCGCGCGAGCGCGGTCGACAAGACCGGCAAGCACGAGACGGTGGCGGGCCTCGACTGCGAGGACTGGATCGTGAAGGACCCGAGCGGAAAGCGCACCGACGTGTGCATCGCGGAGGGCCTCGCGTTCTTCGACATCGACGCGCTCAGGAACGGCGGCGGCGCGTCGTGGAACAAGGAGCTCCGCGAGAAGAAGTACTTCCCGCTCCGCAGCGTCGAATTCGACGCGGCGGGCAAGGAGATCAGCCGCACCGAGGCGGTGAAGGTCGAGCGAAGAGCGCTCGACGGGGCGCTCTTCGACGTCCCCAAGGGCTACGCCAAAATCGCGGCGCCGAAGGCTCCCGCGCCGGCGCACCCGTGATGCGCGTCCGCTCGCTGCACGTCTACCCGGTCAAGGCGTGCGCGGGGATCGACGTCACCGAAGCGCACGTCGAGCGGCGCGGGCTCGCCGGCGATCGACGCTGGATGCTCGTGGGCGAAGATGGCGTGTTCGTCACGCAGCGCGAGGAGCCGCGCCTCTGCCTCGTGCGTACGGCGCTCGCGGGGGAAAAGCTCACGCTCGCGTACGACGGCGAGGAGCTCGCGGTGCCGCGCGCGCTCGCGTCGGGCGAGCCCGCGCGCGTCCGCGTCTGGAGCAGCGACGTCGACGCGCTCGAGCACCTCGCCGCGCGCGCGTGGACGTCGCGCGTGCTCGGGCGCCCCGGGCGGCTCGTCTTCATGCCCGAGGCCGCCCTGCGCCCGATCAAATCCGACCGTGCGGCGCCGGGGGACATCGTGTCGTTCGCCGACGGCTTCCCTGTCCTGCTCATGTCGATGGAGTCGGTCGGGGAGCTCGAGCGTCGCGCGGGCCAGCCGTTCGAGATGCGCCGCTTCCGGCCGAACGTCGTCGTCGACGGCGCGGCGCCGTTCGCCGAGGACGCGTGGACGCGCCTGGCGATCGGCGCGGCTACGTTCCGCGCGCCGAAGGCGTGCGAGCGCTGCATCGTCACGACGGTCGACCCGTCGACGGCGGCGCGCGGCGCCGAGCCATTGCGCACGCTCGCCACCTTTCGCAAGTGGGACAACGCGGTCTGGTTCGGCGTGAACCTCGTGCCCGACACGCTCGGCGCGCTCCGCGTCGGAGACGCGGCCCACGTGCTCGCGACCGCCTGAGTGATACGCCGCCCACGGCGAGGGACGCGCCGATGCCGACGCGTGCGGCGCCCAGCTCGCCGCGGCCTCGCGAGGGGTCGCGGAATCGGCCGGCCGCGTGCGTCGTTCAAGGGCTGTGACGCTCCGCCCTCGCACTCTTGAGCTCGCCCGCCTCGCCCGCCTCGCCCGCCTCGTCCCCCTCGTCGCGGGGGTGGCGGCGGTCGCGGGCCTCGCCGCGGGAGCGGGGTGCGCGCGTCCGTCCGCGCCGCTCGCGGCGCCCTCGCTCGACGTATCGAGCGCGCCCGAGACGCTCGCGACCCGCCCCGACGTCGCGGCGGCGTCGGCGCGGGAGCCCAGCTCCGGGTCGGTCGTGCGGGTGCGCTTCGTCGCGCAGGGGCAGGCCCTCGGTCGCGACCCGCGGACGGGCCGCGAGGAGCTGCGCACGAGCGTGGCCCTCGACGTCGGGACCGAGCCGCCGCAGCGCCTGCAGCTCGGGACGATGCCGGCGCGCGGGTGCCGACTCGCGTCCGACCCGGGCGAGCTCGACGAGTCAAAGGCCGTCCGCGGCGGCCTCGTGTGCGATGGCGCCGGCTACGCAGCCTTCGTTCGCGTCGCCGAGGACTCGCCGGGATGGCTCCGCGTGACCACCTACGGGCAGCGGACGTCGGCCGAGCGCGACCCGCCGCGCGAGCGGGAACGACGCGTCGGCCGGGTCCTGGTGCCGTCCGCGCACCGGCTCGTGTTCGAGCTCGTCGAGCCCGACGCCGGCAACCTCCCATGACGGCGCCGCCGGCGCCGGTGTAGGCGCCTTTTATCGAACCATCTCGCCCGCGCGGTGTTTAACTGCGCAAGGACGGGACATGGACTCCGACGAGGCTCTCCACGCGCGTGTCCGTAGCGGGGACATGCGCGCCTTCGACGAGATCTACGAGCGGTACGGCGCGCGCCTCTACGGCTTCCTGTTCTCGATCCTCCGCAGCCGCGCCGACGCGGAGGACGTCTTCCACGAGGCCTTCATGCGTGCCCTCGAGGCGCGGGACGTCGAGCTGCGCCCCGGCGCCTTCCGGGCGTGGCTCTACCGCATCGCGCGCAACTGCGCGCTCAACGTCCTCCGCGGCCGGCAGCGCAGCGCGCGCGCCATCGCGGCGGTCCCCGAGGACGAGCCGCCGCCGCGCGTCGACGAGCGCATCGAGGGACGGGAGCTCGACGCCGCG
>JAYVXL010000290.1:0-6828 GCA_043785185.1 Myxococcales bacterium | reverse complement strand
TCCCCGCTTCGCCTTCGGCGATTCGCGCTTCGCACGAGACAGAAGAGAAACGCGATAGATTGAGCGGCTCGGATGGATCCTGAAGGCAGGCTCAAGCGCCTCGACGAGTTTACGCTCGCGGATTTGGAGTCGGTTCGGCTCATCCTGCGCGGCGACTCGGTCATCGATTGGCACCGGCTGAACCTCACAAGCGAGGACGAGGTGCGGTCGCTCCTCGCCGCGCAAGAGATGCGGCCGGACGAGCCGGGCGATCGCGCGCGCATGGAGGCGGTGAAGAACGAGGCGATCAGCTACCTGCGTCGCCACTTCGAGTACCCGATCCCCAAGCCCGTCGAGAAGGCCAGCGTCGAAGAGCTCCTGCTCCTCGCCAGCGGCCAGGGCCACCGACAAATGTGCGCGTGCACCATCTTGAAGTGCATGCACATCATCCACCACCTCGACGGCCGCGAGCTGCTCTTCGTGCTGCCGCTGTCGGACCAGGAGGTCTTCCACGTCGTCGAGGAGAAGGTCTACCGCGTCATCGGGTCGATGCTCGCGGGCGGTTTCCCGATCACCGAGTTCATCGGCGGTCGAAAGAACAAGGACTCGCTCTACACGAAGCTCCTCTCGAAGCAGGAGACCGTCGCCGCGCAGATTTACGACAAGCTGCGGTTTCGCATCGTCACGCGCACGCGCGGGGACGTCTTCCCGGTGCTCCAGTACCTGACCAAGCACCTGTTCCCGTTCAACTACGTGATGCCGGGGCAGAGCATCAACTCGACGTTCCACTTCAAGCAGACCGTCCAGGAGAACCCGCACCTCCGCCCGATGCTGCCGGAGATGCAGGCCGGCCGCGACGACGACATGACGCCGTCGGACAACCGCTTCAGCGCGCAGAACTACCGCATCATCCACTTCGTCGTGGACATGCCGGTGCGGCTGCCGCGCAAGATCATGGAGCGCGCGCCGTCTTCGGCGTGGCCGCTCGGGTCGATCATCTTCGTCATCTGCGAGTTCCAGGTCATCGATCGCGAGACCGAAGAGGCGAACGAGCAGGGCGAGGCGTCGCACGCCAAGTACAAAGAGCGGCAGAAAAAGGCCGTCATGCGCCGCCTGCAGCTCGGGATGCGCGAGATGAAGGTGCCCCCGCCCAGCCGCAAGCGTCGCGGCTGACGCCGCCGTCGGCGTCCAGCTCGACGCCGCTCTCGATGACGTCTCAGTCCGCCGTGTAGCGGAGGATCACCGGCATGAAGAACAGAAGGAGGCCGAGGAGCGCCACGATCACCGTCACGATGATGCCGGTCGTCACCGTCTTCTTGTCGTAGGCGGACAGCGCGGCCTGGTGGACGGCGAGGTCGTGCTGCGCGGCCTCCGCCTGCTTGCCGAGGCGCACGAGCTCCTCTCGCGTCGGGTCGAACTCGGTGCCGAAGGTCTGCGTGTCGTCGACGACCGAGCGGGCGAACTGCGCGAAGGCCTGGTTCAGGTTGTCGCGCGCGGCGTCGGCGGCGCTCGCCTGGTTGCCGACGTGGTTCTTGAACCACTCTTCGAGCGCGGCGCGCTCGTTGCGCGCGGCTGTGAGGCGCGCGAGCGCGTCGGCCACCCTCTGCTTGGCGGCGGAATGGCGCGCCTGAAGCTCGGCGATGATCGGCTGCGCCAGCGCGATCTCCCGCGCGCGCTGCTCGCGCTCGGCGGCGCGGGCCGACACCTGCGCCTGGAGCTGCACCGGGTCGAGCCCCGCGAGCGAGTCGGACACGCCGATGTCGTCGGGCACCGACGCTTGCGGCGTGCGCGTCGAGCCTTGCAGGCGCGGGCTCGAGCCCGACCCCATCGACATGCTGCCCATGCGCGGGTCCGTGTGCGGCGGCGGCGCGAAGCTCGAGAGCGCGGCCCGCACGGCGCCCTGCATGTTCCGCGCGTCCGGCCAGCGCTGGGTCTTGTCGAACGCGAGCGCGCGGTCCACGATGGAGATGACCGACGGCGGGATGCCCGTCGCGACCGACGCGAGCGATCGCGCAGGGCGAGTGGCGCTGTAGACGAGCTGCTCGGTGCCGGTCTGCGCCTCGTGCACGTGGAGGCCGCACATGAGCGTGAACATCGTCGCGCCGACCGCCCAAATGTCGGTGCGGCCGTCGATGTCACCCCAGCGCGCGAGCGCCTGCTCAGGGGCCATGAACGCCGGCGTACCGATGACCTGCCCGGCGCGCGTCGCTTGCTTTGCGTCCTGCGCCGTCTCGAAGACGCGCGCGATGCCGAAATCGAGGATCTTGAGGACGCCCTCGCGCGTGAGAAACAGGTTCTCCGGCTTGATGTCGCGGTGGACGATGCCCTTCACGTGCGCGAGCGCGAGGACGTCGAGGATCTGATCGGCGTACTGCAGCACCTCGCCGAACGGGAGCCGGCCGGCGTGCCGCTCCCAGCGCTGGTCGAGCGTCTCGCCCTCGAGCAGCTCCATGACGAGGAAGGCGTTGCCGTCCTCGCTCACGTCGTCGTCGAGGACGCTGACCGCGCCCGAGTGCTCGATGACGTTGGCGGCGTAGCCTTCGCGGAGGAAGCGCGTGCGCGTGTCGCCTTGCTGGGAGAACTCGGCGTGGAGCATCTTCACGGCGACGCGCTTCTTGTTGCGGTGCGTCGCGGCGTAGACGGCGGCCATCCCTCCGACGCCGAGGAGCGAGTCGAGGCGCCATTTGTCCTTGAGGACGATGCCGACGCGCGACTGCGCGCGCAGGCGCTGCTGCTCGGGCGCGCTCCCGCCGCCGGTCTGGTTCACGGAGCCCCCCTCCGCGGGTCGTTCGGACCGAAGACGCTGCGGAGGTCGATGTCGAGTCGCTTCAGCTTCGCCTCGGCGCGCTGGACCGTCGCCTGCACGACGCCGAGCTCGTCGGCGACGCGGCGTTCCTCGATCTGCACCGCGGTGGCCGCGGCCTGCAGCTCGGCGATCTTCTGATCGATCTGCGCGAGCGTCCGGCTGTGGGCGTCCATCTCGCCCATGAGCGCGCCGTCCCTCTGGCGCAGCGTCTGCTCGTGCGTGCGCAGGACGTCGAGGGTGCGGCCGTACGCGGGGTTGCGCTCGGCGGTCCCGCGCGCGCGCTGGCCGAGCGCGACGAGCGCCTGCTCGACGGCCGTGGTCGCGCGCTCGGCCTGCTGGCGACGAGCCTTCAGCTCGACGCGCAGCTGCGCGAGGCGCTGCCGCACGCGCCACGCGTACAGGGGCGCGCGCCAAAACTGCGCCGGAGGCTCGCCGAAGTTCCCGAGCATGCGCGCCTCGAAGGACTCGACGGGCGCGACCGCCGCGCGGCGATCCATCGCGGTCGCAGGAATCGGGCGAAAGCTCGGCATCGGGTGCGGCGGCGCCGGCGGCCCGCCGCTGTGGCTCGAAATGGCGGCCGCGCCCATCGAGGCGCGAACCGGCGGCCCACCCTTCACGTCGAGCTCGAGGGAGAGGCCGGGGCCCCCGCCGCCCATCTCATCGTCGTCATCGCCGAACATCACCCCGCTGTCGGTCATCGACGTGGCCGGTCGCGCGGAAGCGGCGGCCGGCGCCCGGGAGGGCTGCGCCGGCGGGGCCGAGAGCTCGATGCGCGGCACCGCCTGGGAGCGGGGCGCGCCAAAATCGAGATCGGGTACGGCCGAAGGCCCGCTCGGACGCCCCGTCGCCTGACGACCGCAGCGGCGGCACGGGGCGTTCGGATCGAAGCCTTCGGCCTGGCACCAGGGGCAGACCGACATTGTGGGGATGATAGCGCAAAGCGATCGGCCCCCGCTCAACTCTCTCTCAACTGCCGCTCGCGCATATTCTTGTCCGAAGCGCCGCGGAGAAGTGCTACGTCGTCGCACACGCCCATGCGGATTTACAGCTCCAAGGTTCCGACCATCGCGCAAGAGATCACCCGAACGCTCCTGGCCGCGAAGGACATCGAGTCGGAGTCGCCGAAGGAGGTCGAGGCCGACGTCGCGGCGGTGCTGAACAGCTACCTCGCGACGGAGAAGGACGTCTCCGATCGCACGAAGGAGCTGCTCGAGCGAACGAGCCGCCCGTCGACCGAGTACAGCCGCGTGAAGGCGCAGATCGCCGAGAGCAAGGGCATCAAGACGGGCGAGGACACGCTCGATTACCTGCTCGATCAGATCGTCGAGATGTTCTCGCACTCGTCCAACGTCGACGAGATCTTCGCGCAGGACCACGAGATGCGCCGCAAGATGGCCCCCATCTTCAAGAAGCACATGCTGATGGACGAGGCGCTCGACCAAGAGGTCCGCGCCCAGCTGAAGCACGTGACCGAAGGCTCGCGCACGTGGGACGTCGAGTACGCGCGCGTGATGGAGCAGATCAAGCAGAAGCGCGGCGTTCGGTAGCGCGGGCCGCCGCGATGCGGAGCATGACCGGGTTCGGCGCCGGCGAAGCGAAGGTCGGGCAGGCCACGCTCACCGCGGAGATCCGCGCGACCAACCATCGCTTCGTCGACGTCCGCGTGCGGCTTCCCCACCCGCTCGCCGATCTGACCGCGTTCGCCGAGGGCCTCCTGCGCGAGCGCGTGGCGCGGGGGCGCTTCGACCTCGCCGTGCACCTCGACGGCGCGGCGCTCGGCGCGCCTGTCGTCGACAAGGAGCGCGCGCGGGCGGCGATGCGCGCGCTCGTGGAGCTACGCGACGAGCTCGCGCCCGGGCAGGAGGTGCCGCTCGGGCTCCTCGCCAGCGTGCCCGGGATCTTCGCGCCGGCGCTCGAAGGGCGCGAGGCCGAGGTCAAGGCGGCCCTCCAGGAGGCCACGACCGGCGCGCTCGCCGCGATGGACACGATGCGCGCGCGCGAGGGCGAGGCGCTCGCCGCGGACCTCACCGCCCGCCTCACCGCCGTGCGCAGCGACATGGAACGCGTGCGCGCGCGCGGCCCCGAGGTGACCGCGCTCCACGAGCGGCGCCTCCTCGAGCGGGTGGCGCGGCTCAAGCTCACCGGCGAGCTCGGCGCGGACGGCGCGCGCGTCGCGCAGGAGATCGCGCTCTTCGCCGATCGCGTCGACGTGACCGAGGAGCTGACGCGCCTCGCCAGCCACCTCGATCAGGCCGAAGCGCTCCTCCGGCCCTCGCGGGGCGCGCGCGACGCGGACGCCACGCGACCCGCGCAGGGCGTGGGCCGGCGCCTCGACTTCCTCCTTCAGGAAATGGCGCGCGAGGCGAACACCGTCGGCGCCAAATCCCCCGACGCGCCGGTCGCCCACGCGGTCGTCGAGATCAAGGCCGAGATCGAGCGCATGCGCGAGCAGGTGCAAAACGTCGAGTAATGTGGAAGGCTGGATTTTCCGCGAGCGCCATGGATACCGACTTCGTCCTCCTCATCCTCTCCTCCCCGAGCGGCGCCGGGAAGACGACCCTCACCCGCAAGCTGCTCGAGAGCTTCCCCGAGCTGCGCTTCAGCGTGTCGCACACGACGCGCGCGCCGCGCGCCAACGAGGAGGCCGGCCGCGACTACCACTTCACCGACCGCCGCGGCTTCGAGGCGATGGTCGAGCGCGGCGCGTTCCTCGAGTGGGCCGAGGTGCACGGCAACCTGTACGGCACGTCGCTCGCCGAGGTCGATCGCGCGAAGGCCGACGGTTGCCGCGGGATGATCTTCGACATCGACTACCAGGGCGCGCGACAGATCCGCGCGAAGCTTCCGAGCGTCACCGGCGTCTTCATCCTGCCGCCGTCGATGCAGGAGCTCGAGCGACGCTTGCGCGGCCGCGCGAGCGAGACCGAGGAGGTCGTGCAGCGCCGCTTCGCCGTCGCCGAGCGCGAGATCGAGCACTACGCCTTCTTCGACTACGTCATCGTGAACGACGAGGTCGACAAGGCGTTCGACCAGCTCCGCGCGGTCATCCTCGCCGAGCGCGCGAAGCGGACGCGCCGCGCGAGCCTGGCCGAAGCGCTGCTCCGCGAGCGCAAGACCTGAAGAGCGCTAGACCGCAAGACGCGAACGCGAACGCGAACGCGAACGCCAACCTGAACCCGAGGAGCCGAGACGACCGACATGGGCAACCCGCGACACACGCTCGCCGTCATCGGCGGCAGCGGCCTCTACGATCTGGAGGGCCTCACCGGGGTCCGTGAGCTCTCCGTCGACACGCCGTTCGGTCCGCCGAGCGACGCGATCGTCCGCGGCCACCTCGGCGACACGACGCTCCTGTTCCTGCCGCGCCACGGCCGCGGCCACCGCATCGCGCCGCACGAGATCAACTACCGCGCGAACATCTGCGCGCTGAAAAAGAGCGGCGCGACGCACCTCGTCAGCGTGAGCGCCGTCGGCTCGATGAAGGAGGCGATCGCCCCGGGCGATCTCGTCGTCCCCGACCAGTTCATCGACGTGACGAAGAAGCGCACGACCACGTTCTTCGAGGACGGCGTCGTGGGCCACGTCGTCTTCGCCGACCCGGTCTGCCCGCTCATGGCGGCCGCCGTCGGGGACGCGGCCGCGAAGGCCGGCGCGAAGGTGCACCGCGGCGGCACGTACGTCGTCATCGACGGGCCGCAGTTCTCGACGCGCGCCGAGAGCCTCGTCTACCGGTCGTGGGGCGTCTCCGTCATCGGCATGACCTCGATGCCCGAAGCGAAGCTCGCCCGCGAAGCCGAGCTCCCCTTCGCAACGCTCGCGCTCGCCACGGACTACGACTGCTGGCACGACAGCCACGAAGACGTGACCGTCGAGGCGGTGGTTTTGACCCTCAAGAAGAACGTGAGCCTCGCGAAGAAGACGCTCGTCCTCCTCGCCGCAGCGCTGCCGGACCCGGCGAAGAGCGTGGCTCACCGCGCCGCGCGCGGCGCGGTGATGACGGCGCCGGACGCGATCTCCGCGGCGGCCCGTGAGCGGCTCGGCTG
>JAYVXL010000289.1:0-20323 GCA_043785185.1 Myxococcales bacterium | reverse complement strand
GGCTCAACACGCTCATGCGCAAGTACGATCGCTTCGCCGTCATCTTCGCGGAGCTGATGCCGGCCACCGACGGGCCGATCGATCTGGAAGCGCTCGTCGACACGCTCCCCAGCACGGTGCTGAAGGCCGTGGCCGCCGTCGCGAAGCACGCGCTCGGTCTGACGGCGGCGCCGCCGCTATCGGGCGGCGGTCGCGACGCGCAGGGTGATCGCAAAAAGCGCTGACCCTCGCAGGCGCGGCCGCGCGCTTCAGGCCGCGGCGGTGATCTCGACGCGAAGGAGCTTGCGGCCGATGAACAGGTAGTCGCCGTGCGCGAGCTCGCGCTCCGCCTTCAGGCGAATGTACGTGCCATTGCGGCTGTTCAAGTCGGTGAGCTGGATCTTGCCGCCCACGTCCTCGATCTTGCAGTGCGAGGCGCTCATGTAGAGATCGCTCGGGAAGTTCAGGTCGCCGCCCTCGCGGCCGATCTGGAGGCCACTCGCACGCGCGCAGACCGTCATGCCGGCCGCGCCGCCCTGGAGGATCTGCGTGAGGCGGAACGGGCTCTGGTGCTTCGGCGACGAGTAGAAGTACGTCCCGTCCGGCGCGGGGCCGTCGCTCGCTTTCGGCGTCGCGTCGATGCGGAACAGCTGCTCGCCGGCGAGGAACGCCTCCTGCACCGTCACGTCGATCGTCCCGCGCACGCGGAGGAAGACGCCGTTGAGCGAGCCTTCGTCGCGCACGACGAGCTTGCCGTTTCGGTAAAAGAGGTTCGCGTGCTTCGGCGAGACGAACGGATCGTCCGGGAAGACGAGCTGCCCGTTGCGGCCGACGATGTGCTGCTCGGCGTTGAGCTGGTAGCTGAGGCCCTCCACGCCTTCGCCGCGGATCAAAATGAGCTTGGCTTTGCCCGGGGCCTGCAGCTGGCCGAAGAACTGCGTCCGCGCGCCCAGGATCTCCGGCGGGACGGCGGCCCCGCAGCGCCCGCAGAATTTGTGCCCCATCGGCACCGGGGTCGCGCACGACCGGCAGATGAAGTTCTTCGCTTGCTCCATGAGCTCCTCCACGGACTGACTTGCGGTCGCTGCTGCGCCGAGCGGCGCGGGATTGCGGATGTCGTGGCCGGTCACCGACCGCTGGCTCCCGGGGGTCGGGCGACGGCGGGGTTTCAGCGGATCGTCGAAGAGCGACCCCTCGCCCGCGCGACGCGACGCGGGCCCAGAGGCGCCGCCCGGGGCGCCATGCGGCGTCGGCACGATCGGCGCCGGCGCGGGCACCGCGCGGAAGAGCGCAAGATCGTTTCCGCAGATGGCGCACGTCGCTGCGCCGATCACGCTGTACGTGTCGCAACCCGCGCAGACGATGCCAATCTCGACCGAAGCCATACGAGTGCGAAGCCTACTAAAGGACTCGGGGAAAGGGAAACCGCGCGCTCACCCGCCCGTCCCCTCTCTCTTCACCAGAGGCTTCACCAGAGGCTTCACCAGAGGCTCGTGAAGCGGCGCTTCGAATCCCACCACGTGTCGCCCCACAGCCGGTAGACGACGTGGTGGCAGGTCGACGCCTGAATCTGGCCAAAATCCCTGGAATCCAGGTGAATGTGGCGGTTGTCGCTGACGAGGTACACCTTGTCGATTTCGACCTTCGACTTGATCGTCGCCTCGGGGTGGGCAACGTTTCGGAGCACCTCGTGCTCGTTGCCGTTCGTGTCCTCGAAGCCGCAGTCGAGCTCGATGTCCTCTTGCGTGATCGGGTGACGCATCGGTCGCCTGCCCTCGGTGCAGGCGTGCGGGGACGGGTTGCGCTTGCCGTCCACGACGACGCTCTCGTCGACCGCGACCGTCTCGCCGGCCTTGGCGACGACGCGGCCGAGCACGAAGCGACCCGGCGCGTCGGGATCGGTGCAGCGGGCAAGGTGGCCCGGGCGCACGTCGCCGCCTCGGAGGATGAGCAGGCGATCGCCGACGTGGAGGTTCGGCTCGACCGACGCGGCCGCCATCGGATCGTCACCCGGCACCGTCCAGGCATCGAACACCAGCAGGTAGAGCACGAGGCCGACGATGCCGAGGATGCCGAAGACCCAGAGGCTGAACCTTAGGAAGCCGCGCATGATCGCAGTGGCGACGGTAGCACCTTCAGCTCAGCGGAAGCTCGATTCCGACCTCGGCGCCCGCATCGCGGGGGGCCGCGACGTCGCCCTCGCCGCCCTCACCACCCCCAACGCCCTCACCACCCCCACCGCCCCCGCCGCCCTCACCCGCGGCGTTGCGGGCGAAGGCGCGTCCGCGGTGCGCCTCGGCGATGCGCCGCACGAGCGCGAGGCCGAGGCCCGTCCCGCTGCCGGGGCTCCGCGCGGCGTCGCCCCGCACGAACGGCTCGAACGCTCGGTCGAGCAAATCGGTGGGAAATCCCGGGCCGCGGTCGCGGACCACGACGGCGACCGTGTCCGGCCGCGCGACCTCGACGCGCAGCTCGAGGGGTCGGTCGTCGGGGTGCCCGTGGTACTGGGCGTTGGCGATCACGTTGTGGAGCGCGCGGGCGAGGAGCGCCGGGTCGAACGAGAGCTCGAGGTCCTCGGCGTCCTCGGTCGAGGCGATCTCGATGAGCGGCGGCGTCGGCTCGGCGGCGACGCGCGCGCGCAGCCACGGTAGGAGGCGCGTCTTCTCGAGGCGCAGATCGCTGAGTCCGGTGCGCGCCGACGCGAGCAGGTCGCCGAGGATCGCGTCGACCTCACCGAGCTGGCGCTCGACCTCGCCGAGCGGCTTCTCGGCCGACGGGCTCTCGCGCGCGATCTCGAGCGCGACGCGCGCGCGTCCCAGCGGGGAGCGCAGCTCGTGGCTGATCGCGGCGAGCAGCTCGCGCTGGTCGCGGACGATGCCCTGGATGCGGCCCGCCATGCGGTCGAACGCGCCGGCGACCTCCGCGACCTCGCTGGCGACCCAGCGCCGCGGCTTGTCGCCGACGCCCGCGCGCGCCGCCAGATCGCCCGCGCCGAAGCGCTCGGCCGCGCTCGCGACCTGCTCGAGCGGCCGCGCGAACTGACGCGACACGCGCACCGCCGCGAGGCCGAGCACGAGGAGCGCGGCGGCCAGCGCGGCGCCGAGCCGCCAGAGGTGCGGCGCGAACGGCACGGCACCGCCGAGGTCGAGTGCCACGGCGCCGACGAGCTTCCCCTCGCGCAGGACGGGGATGAAGCCGCGGCCGTCCTGCGTGAACGCCATCGTGCCGCCGTGACGCGCGCGCTTGACGACCGGAAGGGGCAGCGCGTCGACGTCGCGAATGAGCTTCAGGTCGAGCCCCGTCATCTCGGACATGTGCGCGACGTACTGCTCGCACGCGCGCGGATCGTTCCAGTCGCGCGACAGCCGCCCCGCCACCGTTCGCGCGATGACCGTCGCCGGCCGTTCGCCCTGCTCGGGCCGCGTGATCCAAACGACCGCCGCGCTCGTCGCGATCGCCAGGACGATGGCGCCGAGAAACCAGAGGAAGAGGCGCGTCTTGAGCCGACGCAGCGATGTGCCCGCGTGGCGGCGTCGGCCGTGCCGCCTCACGATGGACGGACCAGCACGTAGCCGACGCCCCGCACGGTGCGGATGCGCTTCGGCTCGCGCGCGTCGTCCTCGAGCTTCTGGCGGAGGTGGCTGACGTGCACGTCGAGCGAGCGATCGACCGAAGGATCGTAGGTGCCGCCCTTGAGCGCGCTCGCGAGATCTTCGCGCGGAACGGTGTCGCCCGCGCGCCGCGCCAGCGCGACGAGGAGGCGGAACTCGAACGACGTGAGCGTGATCTCCTTGCCGCCGAGCTGCGCCTTGTGGGCGGGCACGTCGATGTCGAGATCGCCGACCGTGAGCCGCTCGCTCAGCGCGCCGGGGCGCGCGCGGCGCATGACGGCGCGGACGCGCGCCAGCAGCTCTCGCGGGTTGAAGGGCTTGGGCACGTAGTCGTCCGCGCCGAGCTCGAGGCCGACGATGCGATCGGTGTCCTCGCCGCGCGCGGTGAGCATGACGATGGGGACCTCGTGCTTGCGCCGGATGCGCCGGCAGACCTCGAAGCCGTCCGCGCCGGGGAGCATGACGTCGAGGAGCACGACGTCGTACGCGCGCGCGTCGAGGCGGTCGAGCGCAATGGCGCCGGTCTCCACGTGCTCGAGCTCGACGCCGTGGGGGGCGAGGTAGTCCGAGAGCAGCCGCGCGAGATCGCGGTCGTCGTCGACGAGGAGTGCGCGCATGTCGAGCATGAGTCTATTCGATCATGCGGTCAGACCCGAAAACGTGGGGCCGGGTCGGTGCAAAGAAATGTAAACTCGCGCAAATGCCGGCGCTTCTTCCAACGGTCCGCACGTCGGCGTTGGCGCTCGTCGCGACGGGGTGCAGCGCGGGCGCGGCGTTCCTGACCGTCCCGATGACGCGCACGACCCCGGCGCCCGACGCCTCCGCGGAAGAATCGGACGCGGGAGGCCGGAGCGCGTCGCGCGCGCTGCCTGCCGAACCGACGCCGCCCGGCCTGTCGCGCGCGTGCCGGCGCGACGTCACGTGCCGCCCCGAGGAAGACGGCCCGACCGCGCCGCGCGCCTTCCCGCCGCCCTTCGAGAGGTGCGCCGAGATCACCCCGAGCGGCGCGGCGTTCAGCGCCCGCGAAACGATGGACGCGCGTCGCGACGACGCGCACGCGTGCTGCTACGTCGGCTTCGTCGGCTGCGCGCGGTGACTTCGCAGCGTCGCATCCGTCGGGTCGATCGCTCTAGAAGCCGGTGAGATCGATCGCCGCCTTCAGGTGGTTGCGCGCGCGCAGCGTGAAGGGGCCGTCGGGGTGGCTCGCCAGCCAGCGCTTGAACGCGGTGGTCGCCGCCGGGTATTGCCCGCGCCGGTACTCCGCGACGCCGACGGCGTAGTCGACGGGGTAGGTCGGATCGAGGGTCCCGAGCTTCTTGATCTTCTCGAGGCGCCACGCCTCGACGGCGACGCGCTCGCGGAGCGCGAGGTCCGCGCACGTCTTGGAGTCGGGGTGACCCGCGCGCGCCGTCTCGAGGTCCGCGCGCATCTGCTCGGCGGCGTGCGGGAGGCGCAGGAAGAGCGCGTAGAGCGCGCGCGTCTCGTCGAGCGCGAGCGCCAGCTGCGGGTGCGCGTCGAGCGCGAGCAGCGAGTTCCACGCCGCCTTGAACACCACCCGCCGTTCGAGCTCGGTGAGCGCGAGCCGCCCCTTCGCGTCGCACCACCCCGCGAAGCGCATGCGCCGCACGAAGCCGCCGCCGACCGCGGCGAGCTCCTCGCTCTCCTTCCCGGTTTGCTCGAAGCGGCGCAGCTCTGCGAGGAAGGTCTCGGTCTGAAGCGCCCGCAGCGCGACGAGCTTGCCGGGGCCTTCGGCGAGCGCCGGCGCGAGCGCGGCTTCGAGGGCGTCCTTCTCCTTGCCGAGGACGGCCGCCTCGGCGTCCTCCGCCTGGCTCTTGTTGAACGCGCGGATCGCCGAGCCGAGCGCACGGACGACTCCCGGCAGGGCGTCTCGCTGCGCGGCCGCGGCGAGCTCGCGATCGCGCGCGGCGGCGCTGTCGAGCACGCGCTCGTCGACGATCGGGAGCGGCACCGCCTCGGCCCCGGCGGCGCGCGGCATCATGAGCGGGAGCGCGGTGACCGCGACGAGGACCGGGATGAGGCCGAGCACGCGGCTCCCCGCGCCGCCGCCCCCCACCTTGATCGTCTCGGCCATCTCTGTTCGTTCCTCCGCCACGCGGGCGATGGTAGCATCGAGCTCCCGAAGAGGTCATCCCGTGGAATTCCGTCGATTCACCCGCGCGCCGTTGGAGCAGCCCCTCGAATTCGTCCAGAAGAACGTCGAGGGTCGGTGCAAGGGGCTCGCGAAGGACATCTCCGTAGGCGGGATGTTCGTGCAGACCGAGCAAGTGGTGCCCTTCGGCGCCGAGGTCGTGGTCTACATCTCGCTCCCTGGCGCGGCCAAGGAGCTGCGGCTACCCGGCGTCGTCCGGTGGAAGCGCCCCGACGGCATGGGCGTGCAGTTCGGCCTCGTCGGCGCGCGCGAGACGCACGCGATCACCGAGATCGTGAAGAACGCCGAGCCGCACTGAACTGCGCCGACTACTCGGCGGCCAGCGCCGTCGACGTCGACGTGCGTGGCGTCGAAGTCGTCCGGTGGATTCACCGCGCGAACATCGCCGCAGGCTCTCCGTTGCCGCGGCGAGCCTTGCGCAGGTTTCGGCGCTAAAACCGCAGGTCGAGCGTGACCGTACCGGCCCGCGGGAAGCGCGTCTTGAAGATGAAGTTCGCCGCGCACGTCTGCGCGTCGGCCGGTAGAGGCGGGGAGAACCGGGCGAACTCGACCGCGCCGTCGTCGTGCAAGCGAACCTCCAGCTGCGAGCTCACCGTCACGGTCACCTCGTCGGCCCCCTTCGTCCGCCCGTTCATGCACGCCTTCACGGCGGCGGCCACGTTGGCTTCGGCGTTCGGATCGGCGGTCGCCGGCTTCGCCGCCACGGGCGGCGGGCGCAGGGGCTGCGCCGCGTGCGCGCTCGCGGGCGCAGGGCGCGGCGGCGCGACCGCGGGCGCGCCGGGGGCCTGCGGGACGGCCTGCGCGACCGGACCGCTCGCGGCGACGAGCGCCACCGGCGCGCGCACGTCCGCGGGCGCATGGCTCACGCGTATCGCGCTGCTGTCGCCCGTGTCCAGCTCGACGTGAGCCGGCGCCGTCACGAGCGTGCCGTACGTGGAGCCCGCGCGCGGCGGCGCGCCGATCGAGACGACGCCCTCGGAGAGATCGACGACGACGCGGACGTGCCCCTCCACCTGCACGCGCGCGACGCGCAGGTGCGTGCCGTGCACGGCCACGCGGGTCACCGTGCCGTCCGCGCCGGGGACGTCGACGGCGAACGCCTCACCGTTCGGCACCGGCGTCACCTGCGCCTCGAGCGCGCCTCTCTCGAGGGCGACGACGAGCGCGCCGGTCGCCTTCCCCACGGTGACGCGCGCGCCGTCTTCGACGCTCCAGGTCACCAGCGGCGGCCCGCCCGGCGTCGCCGCCTCGCGCTCGAAAATCGCCGTGGCGCCATGCGTCTCGAGCGCCTCGCCGACGCGCAGCTGCGCGCCCGCGGCCGCGCGTGCGCCGGCGACCTGCACCTCGCCCGCGCCGTCCGCCCGTACGAGCGCGCTGACGACGCGCGGCGCCGGCGCCACCGCGGCGTTGGCGTGATCGAGCGGCGCGCCGCCGGGTTTGTGCCCGACGTAGAGCGCCACCGCCGCGGCCACCGCGAGGCCCCCCGCGACGATGTTCCAATGACCCCCGCGCCCCGTCGACGCCGCGCCCAGCCGCGCGACCCGCGCGGCGTCGTCCGCCGCTTCCTCGGCCTCGATCCGCGCGAAGAGCTTCGCGTCGATCGCGTCCCAGTCCGGCGCGTGGGGAGGGGCCATGACCTTGCGCGCGTCCTTCAGCGTCTCGTTCACGTTCGCGGCCGGCGCCGTCGGATCGTTGCGCTTCACGCGGCACCTCCCGTCGGCGTCTCGCGGCCGCGGTTGGCCGGCGCGGCCTTCGCATTGGCCGGCGCGGCCTTCGCAAAGGACGCGCGGAGCGGCGCGAGCGACGGCTCGTCGCGGAGCATCTCCTCGATCTCGCGGCGCGCGTAGAAGAGCCGAGTGCGCACCGTCAAGACGGGCGCGCCGACGACCTCCGCGATCTCGGCCGGCGCCATCCCCTCGAGCTCGTGGAGCACGAAGACGACGCGCTTCTTGTCCGCCAGCCGCGCCAGCACGCGCGCGAACGCACGCACGCGGGCGCGCCGGTCCGCGTCCTCGTCCGGCAGCACGGCGTCGTCATCCGCGGTGAGATCCTCCGCGGTCTCCTCGGCGTACACCGGCCGGCTCTTGGCCGCGCGGCGGTGCATCAAGACGACGTTGACGGTCACGCGGTGGATCCACGTCGAGAGCTTCGACTTGCCGCGGAAGTCCTTCAGGCTCCGGTAGATCTGGAAGAAGACCTCCTGGATGACGTCGTCGAGATCGCTCCGCGCGCCGAGCATTCGATAGACGAGCCGCGCCACGTCGGCGCGGTGACGCGTGTAGAGTGCACGAAACGCGACCTTGTCGCCCGCGGCGGCCTTGGCGACGAAGGACTCCTCCTCGCTCATCGCGGACCCCGTCGGCGGGCGCGCGGCGCTGCCGCCCCACGACCACGCGCTTTCCCGCGCGAGCGGGAAGAGGTGGGGGAACGGCGACGCTGTGGCCACGAATGTTTCGATGCGCCGGGCCCCGCGCCCATTCAGCCCCCGATCACACGCACGACAATCCAGTGATTCCCAACGCTTGAGGTGACTCTCGGCGCGATCGGCTCGCGCGGTCCACCGCCAGAGAGCGGCCCCCGCCAGAGAGCGGCCCCGCCCAGGGGGCCGGCGCCCTTCAGAAGAGGATCTTCAGTTCGACCTTGTCCTGCTTCTTCGTCTCGAGGAGGTGGTTCACCGCGCGCAGGATGCGCGTCTTGGTCGGGCCGGGCAGCTTGCCGCCGGTCATCGCGGCCGCCAGGGCGCGCGGCGTCACGGCGCGGCCGGAGCGCGGCTTGGTCTTGAGCGCCTCGGCCTTTTTCTCCGCGTCCTCGCCCGCCTTGGCGCGGCGGCGCCCGAGCTTGATCACGCGGTCCTCGTGGCGGAGCGACTCGAGCGCGTGCGACGCGGCCAGCACGCGGCGCGGGTCGAGCTTCTTCGTCGTGAGGAACTGGGCGAGCTTGCTCTCGCCGGTGAACGGGTTCTTCTTCGCGACGGTCTTCTTTGCAGCGGCGCCCGCCTTGGGGGCGGCGGCGGACTTCTTGGCGGCCATGGTTGGTTCTCGAGCTCTCGACTAGAGGTTAGGTGGGGGCGGCAACCTAGCGAAGCTGCAAGGACTAGGCAAGCGCGCTCGCGCGCCCCACGTTTCGGCGGTATATGAACGCCGCCCGGGGAGCCTCCCCGCGCGCATCGCCGGATCACCAGAGGACGCCTCTGGTCAGCTAGGGAGCTCAGAATGGCCGCGTTTCCGCCCGTTTACATCGTGTCCGCCACCCGCACGCCGATCGGCGCGTTCCAGGGGGCGCTGGCGAGCCTGACCGCGCCGCAGCTCGGCGCCGCCGTGATCAAGGCCGCCGTCGCGCGCGCGAAGGTCGCGCCGGACCTCGTGGGCGAGGTCTTCATGGGCAACGTGCTGTCGGCCGGCATCGGCCAGGCGCCGGCCCGCCAGGCGATGAAGGGGGCCGGCATCCCTGACAAGACGCCCGCCACGACCGTGAGCAAGGTGTGCGGCTCCGGCCTGCAGGCCGTCATCTTCGCCGCCAAGACCATCGCGCTCGGCGACGAGCAGATCGTCGTCGCGGGCGGCATGGAGTCGATGTCGAACGCGCCGTACTACCTGGACCGCGCGCGCCAAGGCTACCGAATGGGCAACGCGACGGTCATCGACGGGATGATCCACGACGGCCTGTGGGATCCGTACAACAACGTCCACATGGGAACGTGCGGCGACAAGTGCGCCGCCGAGTACAAGTTCTCGCGCGAAGCGCAGGACGAGTACGCGAAGGAGAGCTTCCGCCGCGCGCTCGCCGCGCAGAAGGAGGGCATGTTCGACGCAGAAATCACCGCCGTCGCCGTGCCGCAGAAGAAGGGCGAGCCGCTGCTCGTGAAGCTCGACGAGGGGCCGGGCAAGGGCGATCCGGCGAAGATGGCCGGCCTTCGCCCCGCGTTCGGGAAGGACGGCACGATCACCGCGGCGAACGCCGCGTCGATCAACGACGGCGCGAGCGCGCTCGTGCTCGCGAGCGAGAAGGCGGTGAAAGAGCACAAGCTCGACGTCGTCGCGCGCATCAGCGGGTACGCCGGCGCGGCGCAGGCGCCCGAGTGGTTCACGACGGCGCCGGCCAAGGCGATCGAGAGCGTGTGCGCGAAGCTCGGCATCAAGGCGGGCGACGTGGATCTCTTCGAGATCAACGAGGCGTTCGCCGTCGTCAGCATGGCCTGCGCGCAGCTCACGGGCGTCGACCTGGGCCGCGTGAACGTTCGCGGCGGCGCGGTGGCCCTCGGTCACCCGATCGGCGCGAGCGGCGCGCGCATCCTGACGACGCTGCTCTACGCGATGAAGGACCAGAACAAGAAGCGCGGCCTCGCGACCTTGTGCATCGGCGGCGGCGAGGCGCTCGCGCTCGTCGTCGAGCGCTGAGCCGCGCGCGTTCACCGTGAGCGCGCCCAGCGAAAGACCGCGGGAGCTCCGCCTCGCGGCGACCGCTGCGACGTTGGGGCATGCGGAGGTCGTGCGCGTGTCCATCATGGACGCGCGCACGCCGACGCTGCCGCCTGCGACGCACACGAACAGCTACGCGCTCGGCGGCCGCGACGTGCTGCTCGTCGAACCCGCGACGCCTTACGAGGACGAGCAGCGCGAGTGGCTCGCGTGGGCGCGCGCGCTCGCGAGCGCGGGGCGGCGGCCGATCGCGATCTTCGCGACGCACCACCACCCCGATCACGTCGGCGGCATCGAGGTGCTCGCGCGCGAGCTCGCGCTGCCGGTGTGGGGACACGACGCGACGGCCGCGCGCGTGCCCGAGGTGCCGTTCGCGCGGCGGCTCGCGGACGGCGACGAGATCGTGCTCGCGGGCCCGCGCGACGAAGCGTGGCGCGTGCTCCACACGCCGGGCCACGCGCCCGGTCACCTGTGCCTCTTGCAGCCGGAGAGCGGCGCGCTCGTCGTCGGCGACATGGTCGCGAGCGTCGGGACGATCTTGATCGCGCCCGGCGAGGGCGACATGCACGAGTACATCGTGCAGCTGCGGCGGCTCGCGGCGCTGGGCGCGAAGGTCGCGCTGCCGGCGCAC
The DNA here is from genome assembly GCA_043785185.1 of Myxococcales bacterium. Lineage (GTDB taxonomy): Bacteria > Myxococcota_A > Polyangia > Polyangiales > Polyangiaceae > JANYHK01. Next base: position 9,514 of record JAYVXL010000289.1, on the reverse strand, counting down.
GGCGCGCCGATCGAGGCGCCCACCGAGCTATTCGACAAGTACGTCGCGCACCGGCTGCTTCGCGAGGCGAAAGTCCTGGCGGCGCTCGCGCAGGTGACGCAGGGCGATGGGGCGAGCGCGAGCGCGTCGCTCGGGGAGCTCGTGCCGGTCGCGTACGCGGACACGTCGCCTTTGCTCTGGCCGATCGCGGCGCTGTCGCTCGAGGCGCACCTCGACAAGCTCATCCGAGATGGTAAGGCGCGAAAGGACGACGGCCGCTACGTGGTAACGTCAGCCTCGTGAGCTGGGAGACATCGTTCGTCGCGATGAGCGTCGCGCTAGGGGCCTCGCCCGACGACGCGCTCGCCGCGCTGGGACCGCGCGCCGCCGAGGCGCGTCAGCTCGCAGCCCTCATGAAGGCGCCGAGCAAGGCCGAGCGCGCGAGAGCGCTCGCGGCCGGCCTGGCGCCGCTCGCGCGCGCCGTCGCCGACGCGGACCTGCGAGGTGGTGCGTGACCGTCGCGACGCGCGGCCGCGTGATTCGCGCGGAGGACGCCGGCGCCGCGCATGCGCCGGCATCGACGACGCCAAACCCCGACGCCGGGCGCGCCGGCCGCCGCGTCGTGCGCGAAGAGCTGGAGGCCCGCGCGCGCGCGGCCGCGATCGTGGCCGACGCAGAGGCCCGCGCGAAGGACGTCCTCGTGGACGCCGTCGCGCGCGCGACGGAGGACGCACGCGCCGCCGAGCACGCGAAGGTCGCCGCGCTCTACCTCGCGCTCCGCGCAGCGGAGGAGTCGCGCGCAGAGCGCGATCTCGACCGCGCCGTGTCACTCGCCGCGCTCCTCGCCGAGCGCCTCGTGGGCGTCGCGCTCGAGCAGAGCCCGGGCACGATCACGATGATTGCGCGCCAAGCGCTCGCCGAGGCGCGCGGCGCGCGGCGCGCAAAAATCGCGGCGAGCGGCCTCGACGCCGGCGTCCTCGCGCAGCACCTGGCCGACCTCGGCCTGCCGTCCGGCGCCATCGAGATCGAGATCGACGAGACGCTTGGCCGTGGCTCGCTCATCCTCCACACCGACATCGGCACGCTCGACGCCCGCCTCACCCCCCAGCTCGACCGCCTGGCGGCCGCCCTCCGCGATGCCCTCCGCGCCGCCTCCTGATCGCCCGCCGAGCGCGCCGCCGCCCGCGCCGGACCTGCCGCCGGTCGAGTGGCGGACCAACCTGCTCCTCTTCGTCGCGACGATCGCGAGCGTCTTCTCGACGGCGGTGTTGACCGACCGCGCCGGCCAGGCGGCGGTGCTCGCCGCGCAAAAGCACGACCCGCCCCTCTTCGCCCCGTGGGCGCGCGCGTTCCTCGTCCCCGAGTCGCTGACCCACGGCCTGCAGTTCGCCGGCGCGCTCCTCACCATTCTCGTCGCCCACGAGCTCGGCCACTTCATCGCCGCGCGCATTCACAAGGTCGACGCGTCGCTCCCGTACTTCATCCCCCTCCCGCTGCTCTCGCCGTTCGGGACGATGGGCGCCGTGATCCGCATGCGCGGAAGCATCGCGACGCGGGCCGCGCTCCTCGACATCGGCGCGTCGGGGCCGCTCGCGGGCCTTGCGTTCGCGATCCCCATGTATTTCTGGGGCGCCGCGCACTCGCGGCTGGTCGCGCTGTCGACGCTCGGTGAGGACGGGTCGATCGAGCTCGGCGAGTCGATCGCCCTCAAACTGCTCGATCGCCTCGCCGTCGCCGCGCCGCCCGAGGGCATGACGCTGGAGCTCCACCCCGTCGCCTTCGCCGCCTGGGCCGGCATGTTCGTGACGATGATCAACCTCGTCCCCGTCGGGCAGCTCGACGGCGGGCACGTCGCCTACGCGCTCTTCGGCACGCGGCAAGACCGCTTCGCGCGCGTCGTCCACCGCGCGATGCTCGCGTTCTTTTTCGTCAGCCTCGGCGGCTATGTGCTGCGCGACGTGCGCGCGGGCCTCGGCCTCTACCGGCTCGGCACGCACATCGGCAACTCGATCTTCTGGCTCGTCTGGTTCGAGATGCTCGCGATCTTGGGCGCGCTCGGCAAGCGCCGCCCCGAGCGCCCGGACCCGCAGGAGCTGGGCGTGCGTACGCGCGCGGTCGCGATGCTCGGCCTCGTCTTCCTCGCGAGCTTCGGGCGCGAGCACTGGAGCGCCGTCCTCTGGGCGGCCTGGTTCGTCGGCCTCGCGATGCTTCTCGTGATGGAGCGCCGCGGAGGCGCGCTGCGGCCGAGCCCGCTGCTCGATCACCCTCCGACCGGCGCCGCTCCCCTCGGGCGCGGGCGCGCCGCCGTCGCGATCCTCACGCTGCTCCTCTTCGGCCTGCTCTTCATGCCGACGCCGATGAGCATGTAAGCGCCGCGCGCTCCTCCGTCGTCAGAGCTTGATCTCGTAGTCCTCGACGACCGGGTTCGCGAGCATCTCGTCAGCCATCTTCGCGAGGCGCTTCTCGAGGTCCGCCTTGCTCGCGCCGGCCGCGTCCGGCAGCTCGATCTCGATGAGCTTGCCGACGCGCACGCCCTTCACCCCGTCGAAGCCGAGCTTTCCGAGCGCGCGGCGCACCGCGTCCCCCTGCGGGTCCAGGACTTCGGGCTTCAGGCGGACGAGGACGGTGGCTTTCATCGAGTGCTCTCGCTTTAGGTCAGAGGGGTCAGAGGCTCAAGCTCTTGGCGATGCGCGCGAGCGGCGGCTGCGTGTCCGGCGTGAACGGCGTGCCGGTGATCTTCTCGAACGCTTCGATGTAGCGCTTTGCGGCGCCCACGCGCACGTCGTCGGGCAGGGGCGGCGGCCGGCCGTCGCCGCGGTACCCGAGCTTCGTGTAGTGCCGACGTACGAAGTCTTTGTCGAGCGGCTCCGGGTCCTCACCGCGCGCGAAGCGCGCCGCGTACGAGTCCGCCATCCAGAAGCGCGACGAGTCGGGCGTGTGGATCTCGTCGATGACGACGAGCTTGCCGTCTTTCGTCCTGCCGAATTCGTATTTCGTGTCGACGAGGATGAGCCCGCGCGCGGCGCACACCCTCTGGCCCTCGGCGAACAGGCGCATCGCGATCGCGGCGGCGGCGTCGAAGTCCGCGGCGGCGACGAGGCCGGTCGCGAGGATCTCTTCGCGCGAGCCAGAGACGTCGTGCTCGCCCTTCGGCGCCTTCGTCGCCGGCGTGAGGATCGGCGCGGGGAGCTTCTGGTTCTTCTTCAGGCCGTCCGGCAGCGCGTGCCCGCAGAAGTCCCGCTCGCCGCGCTCGTAGTGCGTCCAAATCGACGTCGACGTCGACCCGGTCACGTACGCGCGCACGACCATCTCGGCCAGGATCGGCGCGCACTCGACGCACTCGAGCACGTTCGGATCGGGCGTACGGAGCAGGTGGTTTGGCGCGACCGCGGCCGTCTGCTCGAACCACCACGCCGCGAGGCGGTTCAGGACCTGCCCCTTGAACGGGATCGTGCCGAGCACGCGGTCGAACGCGCTGATGCGATCGGTGACGACGATGAAGCGGCGGCCGTCCTTGGTCGTGTAGTTGTCGCGGACCTTGCCCTCGTACTTCGCCCCGAGGCCCGGGAAATCCGTGGCGCTCAGCGTGTTCGAGAGGTTCCGGGCGAGGAGCGCGTCGTCCACCATGGCGCCGGTCACGTGTAGCGCGCCCGCGCGGCGTTGCCTAGCCAGACCGCGAGTTGCCGGGCGCGCCGGCAACGGCTACGAAGTGGGGATGAAGCTCCGCATCGAATACTGCGCCGCCTGAGGTTACTTGCCGCGCGCTGCCAGGTTGGCGGCGTCCATCAAGTCCGCGAAGGGGCTCGACGTCGAGCTCGCGCCGGGCGGCCGCGGCGCGTTCGAGGTCTCCCGCGACGGCGCGCTCGTGTTCTCGAAGCTCGCGACCAACCGCTTCCCGACGAGCGACGACGAGGTGCTCGCGCTCCTGCGGTGACGGTCCGATCGAATCGCGGTAGCTAGTCCTATGCGCATTCGGGCCATCGATTGGCTTCGGGGTCTCGTCATCGTCCTGATGACGGCCGACCACGCCGGAAACATCTTCGACGCGTCCCACATGCACGGAGACAACGCGCGCACCTGGATCGCCGGCTCGCCGCTCCCCGTCGGAGAGTTCCTGACGCGCTGGGTGACGCACCTCTGCGCGCCGGTGTTCGTGCTGCTCGCGGGCGCGTCGCTCGCCCTCTCGGTCGAGAAGCGGCGCGGGAAGACCTCGGACGCCGAGCAGACGCGCTTCATCATCACCCGCGGCCTCTTCATCGCCGCGCTCGATCCGCTCTGGATGTCGCTGGGGTTCACGAAGTACCGCTTCATCGTCTTCCAAGTGCTCTACGCCATCGGCGTCTCCATGATCTGCATGGCGTGGCTTCGACGCTTCTCGACGGGCGCGCTCCTCGCGCTCGCGGTGACCCTCCAGGTCTTCGGCGAGCTCTCGGCGCGCGTCGAGCCGTCCGCGCCGCCGCTCCGCGCCGTCTGGAGGTACCTCTTCACGGGCGGAGAGACGTTCGCGAACGCCAGGTGCGCGTACCCGCTGCTGCCGTGGCTGTCGATGATGATGCTGGGCTGGGTCCTCGGCCGTTGGCTGCTCGAGCCTCGTCCGCGCCTCGTGCACGCGCGCGTGCTCGCGCTCACCGGCGCCGGGCTGCTCGGTGTCTTCGGCGTCGTGCGCGGGCTCGACGGCTACGGCAACTGGAACCTCCACCGCGACGGGATGGACGTTCTGCAATGGCTGCACGTCTCGAAGTACCCGCCCAGCCTCTCGTATACGTGCCTAGAGCTCGGCCTCGGCTTCGTGCTCCTCGCGGCGTTCCTGGCGGTCGACGATCCGGACAAGCCGCGCCGCGCGTTCGCGATCCTCTCGCTGCTCGGCGCGACGGCGTTCTTCTACTACCTCCTCCACGTCCACCTGATGCTCGCCGCGCAAGAGGTGCTCCGGCTCGACACGAGCACCCTCGGCCTCGCCAAGACCTGGGGCGTTGCCGGCGCGGCGCTCGCGGTGCTCCTCTGGCCGTGCGCGCGCTACCGCCGCTACAAAGCCGCGCACCCCGAAGGCTGGACCCGCTACGTCTGACGCGCCGCTACCTCTGGCGCTCGGAGGCGCTCCTCAGTCCTTCGACTCGCCGTCGTTCTCGTCGTCGTTCTCGTTCTCGCAGCCGTCGACCTCCGACGGCGCGTCGTGATCGGCCACGGCCATCTGCTTCGTCGCGTCGGCGGCCGCGGGCGCGCTCGACGTGGGCACGGCGGTGTGGGAGCCCTTCGAGCCGTCCTCGCATGTCGCGTCGTCGTCGTCTTCGACCTCCTCATCGTGGTCGGCCGCCTTTGCCGTCGCGGTGACCTTGAAGCCGCCCGCCGGCGCGGTGGCGAGGTAGCGCACCGAGCCGAGCGCGAGGTGGCCGCCCTTGCTCTTCACCATGAACGTGCTGTCGATGGAGCCGGTCTTGCGCGGGAAGACGATCGGCACCTCGTTCGCCGCGACGAACGTGACCTTGTACGCGTGGCCGCGCGGGAGCGTCGCCTTGAAGCTGCCGTCGGCGGCGACCGCTACGAGCGAGGCGTGACCCGCCTCGTCGACGAGCCGAACTTGCGTCGGCGCGCTCGGGAACGTGGACAGCGCGGCGCGGCCGCTCAGCGTGGTCTCGGGGGTCTGCTTCGGCGACTTCGCGGCACAACCGGCGAGGAGGGCGACACCGACGACGACGAACGAGATGGGGTTGGGCATACCTAGATAGTCGCGCTTCGCGGGGGAAAGGATGCAGCGATCTTTCGTGGCGCGCGCCCGGGGGCGTAAGTGGCGAAAACCTTGGAAAAGATCGTTAGCGAGCGAGCGCCCTATTTCTCCGGCGCAGGTGTCGCACCCTTGTCCTCTTTGGACCGCTCGCGCGCCTCGTCGTCGCGCCGGAGCCGCTGCGCGCCGAACGCGAGAAGCACCTTCAGCCGCTCCGGATCCCGATCCAGCTCCGCCTGCCCGGCGATCGAATCCGCGTCGAGCCGATCGAGCCCCGCGATCTCCTGCGCCGTCGCGGTGTCGGTCGGCGCGACGTGATGCATCGCGACGGGCGCGTACGGGTAACACCGGTTGCTGAGCATGTCGCGCATGATGACGCGGAAGAGCACCGTCCGCGTCTGCCCCGCCTGGGCCTGCAGGCGCGTCGCCGCCACCGGGTTGAACCCCGGCTCTTTGTCGTATCGGACATCGCGGCTGCTCCACGCGTAGAAGACGTGCGGCCCGGGCGCGCGCGTCACCGCGGCCTGCGTGCCCGGCGCGATGTTCGCCACGAAGTGCCCGCGGTCGTCGGTCACCACGGTGTAGTCGCTGGTGTCGCAGCCGGAGCGCGGGCGCGCGAAGACGACGGTGGCCACGTCGGTCGTCGGTGAGGCGGCGGGGGTCATCGCCGGGCTCATGGCCGGCGGCACCGTCGTGCCGCAACCGGCGGCGAGCGTCGTGATCGTGGCGAGGAGTACGAGCGAGCAACGCGAACCGTAGATCATGGCGGGCCTCGTTTCGGCGCCGAGCTTACCTGTCCTTCGCATCGAAGTTGCGGCTCGGATAAGGGCGCGTCGTCGATTTTCGAACCGCGCGGTCGCCCGCTCCGTCACGCAGGATCGCGCGGTGAGCCCCAGCCCCGAGCCCCGAAGCGTCGCGTGGTGGAGGAGTCGGCCTGCGTGAAGCGCTCGAACACCCAGCCCACCTTGTCGGCCGGGATTCCAATGCCCGTGTCCGAAATCGTGAACCTCAGCGCCGTCGGGATGGCCGCGTCGATGTCTCGGGTGATGCGCAGCGAAACCTCACCGGCGGCCGTGAACTTGATCGCGTCGCCGACGAGGTTGAGCAGCACCTGGCGCACGCGCGTCGGGTAAGGCTCCGCTTGCGCCCCCGGCAGTCGTGGCGCTTATGTGGCGCGCCGTTTCGCCACAGCATTCCTGGCGTCGACAGCGCTGCGCTCCGTCGGTAGGCTCTAGAATCCGTGAGCTCGTTCCCTTCGTTCGGATCATGCCCGTGAGCGCGCAACTCGCGCGCACCCTTGCGGGCGTCCGGGTCCTGCTCGTCGACGACGACGACGACCTTCGCGACATGATCGCGATGGTTCTAGAGGAGAGCGGCGCCGTCGTGACGCAGGCGAGGACCGCGAACGAAGCGCTCGACGCCTTCATCGCGGCGACACCGGACGTCCTCGTCTCCGACCTCGGCATGCCGGCGCAAGACGGCTTCGGCTTGCTCCGGAGCATCCGCGCCATCGAGGCGACGAGTGGCGGCGAGGTGCTCGCCGTGGCGCTCAGCGGCTACGCCCGCGCGCCCGGCCGCGAGCCGGCCACCGCCGGCGGATTTGCGGCGCACTTGGTGAAGCCGGTCGTCGCGGACGACCTTCTCCGCACGCTCGCGGACCTGCTCCGCGCGCGATCGCCGCGTCGCTAGGCAGTCGTGCGCGGGTCGCGCGCGCGTGGTGCTCTCGCGGCGCTACCTCCGCTCGATCCGCAGGGCGTTCGCGCCCGCGGGCTTCACTCGTAGTCGCCGACGTGGTGCCCGCTCTGGCGCGGCGCCTCGAGCGCTTCGACGATCTCAGGGTGCTCGCGCAACGCGCGCACGCAACGGTTCCAGCGCAGGATCGGATCGCCCGCGTCGGGCTGCGCGGCCATCGCCCGCTCGTAGTGTTCGAGCGCGCGCTCGAACGCGTGCGCCGCGTTGTGCGCCTGCCCCTCGTCGAGGTGCGCCTTCGCGAGCCGCTCCCACGCGACGCCCTGGTAGTAGACGCGATCGTACTCGGTGGTCAGCTGCTTGAACGTGCGGATCGCCTCGTCGAAGAGCTGGTTCCAGCGCTTCGGGAAGCGGTCGGTCAGCGCGAGGCCGAGCGTCTTCAGCGCCTCTTGATCGCCCGGCGCGACCTCGAGGACGTCGCGGCAGATGCTCTCGGCCTCGTCCGGTTGGTTCAAGTCGCGGTAGTGCTTCGCGCGCTCGAGCGCCGGGCCCAGGTTCTTCGTGGAGAGACGCTTCAGCTCGTACATGTGGCTTCCCCCTGCGTTCGCGCCCCTCAGCCCGCCTTTTTGTTCGACGTGCTCGCGCTCGGATCGGCCGGCCAGTCTTGCAAGACGGGCAGGCTCTTCTTCTTTTTCCCGCCGAACTTCGCCAGGAGCCACCGAACCGGATCGAAGAAATCGTCGGCGACGCGCTCCTTGAGCGGGATGATGCCATTGTCGGTGATGTGAATGTGCTCCGGGCACACCTCGGTGCAGCACTTGGTGATGTTGCAGAGGCCGAGGCCGAAGTCGTCCTTCATCATCTGCCGGCGATCGAGCGTGTCGAGCGGGTGCATGTCGAGCGTCGCCAGGTGGATGAAGAAGCGCGGCCCCGCGAACTCCTTCTTCTTGTCGTGATCGCGCAGGACGTGACAGACGTTCTGGCACATGAAGCACTCGATGCACTTCCGGAATTCCTGGATGCGATCGATGTCCATCTGCTGCATGCGCCACGTTCCGTCGGGGTCCTTCGGGCGCGGCTTGAGCGGCGGGATCTTCTTGGCCATCTCGAAGTTCCACGACACGTCGGTGACGAGGTCCTTGATGATGGGGAACGTGCGCATCGGCGTCACCGTGATCGGCTCGCCTTCGGGGAAGTGGCTCATGCGCGTCATGCACATGAGGCGCGGCTTGCCGTTCACTTCGGCGCTGCACGAGCCGCAGCGGCCGGCCTTGCAGTTCCAACGAACCGCGAGGTCGGGCGCCTGCTTGGCCTGAATGTCGTGGATGGCGTCCAGGACGACCATGCCGGTGTACGTCTCGACGTCGTACTCTTTGAACTCGCCGCCCTCTTCGGTGCCACGGAAGACGCGAATCGTCGCTTTGTCGGCCATGGCGCTTATTCCTTCTCCTCGAGGACCTTTTTGATCTCGTCGGGCACCGGCGGCAGCGGGACCTCCTCGAGCTCCATCTCGCCGCCCTTGCCGCGGCGGAGCACGATGTTGACCTTGGCGAAGTGCGCCTTGTCCATCTCGGTGAAGTCCTCGCGCGCGTGGCCGCCGCGGCTCTCTTTGCGCTGCGCCGCGGCGCGCGCCATCGCCTCGGAGACGATGAGCATGTTCCGCATGTCGATCGACTGGTGCCACGCCGCGTTGAAGTGCCGGTTGCCGGTGACCGAGATCTTCGCCTGCTCGGCCTTCAGCCGCTCGAGCTCCCTGAGGCCGCTCGCGAGGTCGGCCTCGTTGCGCATGATGCCGACGTACTTCTGCATCTGGTTCATCAGGTCTTCGTGCATCCCGAACGGGTTCTTGCCGTTCTCGCGGCCGAACGGCGCGAGGGCCTCGCCCTCCGCCTCTTCGATCGCGCCCTTGTCGAGCTCCTTGGCGTGGACGGCCTTGGCGTATTTGGCCGCGTGCTCGCCGGCGATGCGGCCGAAGACGAGCAGATCGCTCAGCGAGTTGCCGCCGAGGCGGTTCGAGCCATGCATGCCGGCCGCGCACTCGCCGGCGGCGAAGAGGCCCTTCACGCGCGACTCCTGCGTGTCGGGGTCGACCTTGATGCCGCCCATCGTGTAGTGGCCGGTCGG